>JBBRTY010000039.1:0-24303 GCA_038248285.1 Aggregatilineales bacterium | reverse complement strand
TATGAGCATCATTGTGTTCCGGCTTACTGCGTTTTTGCAAGTAGATTTGACCAATACCTAACATTCGTTGAACGTTTTCCATTAATTCAAGATTGGTGTTGCCAATGGTAATCTGCCAAGTGTGGTGGGGGCGTTTGTTGTTATTTTTTCCTATATGCCCTTCACTATCAATCATCGCGGCAATGTAGCCTATTTCATAGTCGTTAAGCTTGCGAACACGGACTTCAGGACAAAATACTTTGAATTCGTTCGCCACGCGCATGTCATAGCCATACGACGACAAGCCGTAACTGATCACGCCGTCACGCACTAAGCCGTCGGTGAAGGGTTCGATCATGCGCTCTTCTTGTGCCATCTTGCGAATCCAATGATCCGGTTTAAGACCCATTTACATCACCTCCGGAGCCGACATGCCCATCAAAGTAAGGACGCGCCGCATGACGACTTGGGCGGCGCGGAAAAAGCGTAGACGTGCCTTCGCGACTTCGGGTGGGACTTCGCTGTGCAGCACGCGCACATTGTCGAAGACCGGATGGAAGGCGTTGGCGAGTTCAAGGGCATAGAAAGCGATGCGGTGGGGTTCAAAGTGCGTCGCGGCGATCTCGATAGCGTCGCCAAGTTCCAGCACCTTGCGCAAAAAGCTGAGTTCGGGCGTGCCGAGATACGCGACATCCGCGCCGTCGTCGGTCACACCGCGCGCTGCGGCTTCGCGGAAGATGCCCGCACAGCGGACATAGGCGTACTGAATATAATAGACCGGATTGTCGCTGCTCTGCTTGACCGCCAAGTCGAGATCGAAATTCAGTTGCGAATCGGCACCCCGCGCTAGCAGCATATAGCGCACGGCGTCGGCGTTGGTCTGTGCGACGAGATCATCAAGGGTGTCATAGACGCCGCGACGGGTACTCATCTTGACCTCGCGCCCCTCGCGGACGGCGCGGACCATCTGGTTGATGATGACGTGGATGCCGGACGGATCCATGCCTAGTGCCGCCACGCCATATTGCACGACCTTGTACTGCACGGCATGATCCGACCCCAAGATGTTGACCATCAAGTCGAATCCGCGCTCGATCTTGTTGACGTGGTAGGCGATATCGGGCAGGGTGTAAGTCGGCTCGCCCGATGCCTTGACCAGCACGCGGTCTTTGCTATCGCCGAGCGCGGTGCTGCGGAACCAGGTCGCCTCGCCTTTGTCGCCCGCTTCGTCGCGTTCTTCGGCGGTGGCGTCTTCGGGCACGGCTGCCTTATAGATGTAGCCGCGCGCGTCCAATGCCGCCAAGGTATCCCACACGGCGTTGCTCTCATACAACGAGTTTTCGTTGAAGAAGACATCGTGATGAATGCGCACCGTGCCCAACGTCGTGCGAATCCATTCGAACATGCGCTTTTCGGCATATGCCTTGAAGGGCTGCCAGTCGGCATCAACCCACGCTTCGCCTTGTTCTTTGATCAAATCCTGCGCGAATTCGATCAAGTAGTCGCCCTGATAAAAGCTATCGTCTTTGGCGTCGGGCAGGGTGATGGGCTTGCCGAGCGCTTCCAAATAGCGCAATTTTAGGCTGTTGCCGACATTGCGCATCTGGCGACCGGCATTGTTGAAGTAATACTCGCGCTGTACCTCATAGCCCGCCGCTTCGAGGACGCGCGCCATCGAATCGCCGATGATGCCGCCGCGACTGCGCCCGATGGTGATCGGGCCGCTGGGGTTGGCGCTCACAAATTCGACTTGGGCGCGCTTGCCATTGCCGAGCGTCAGTTGAAAGAGGTGATCGCCCTCGGCGATGATCTGCTCGGTTTGGGCGCGCAGCCAATCTTCGTTCAAGCGAAAGTTCACGAAACCGGGCGGCGCGGTCTCCACCGAGGCAATGAAGTCCGGTTTTTGCAGATGGGCGGCGATGATGACGGCGATGTCGAGCGGTTTTTTGCCCGTCACTTTGGCGAGCGCCAGCGCCGTCGCCACCCCATAATCCCCATGATCGGGGTGCTTCGGCGGGCGCACCTCAATGACAGGCGGCTCAAAAGCCGGGAGCGCGCCGCTGGCTTGGGCACTCAAGATCGCGGCGCGCACCGCTTGTGCGAGTTCGGATGGGATCAGTTTCAAAATAGCTTGTCCTTGCGCGTTAAAAATGTCACTGTGAAAGGGGGATTGTATGTCCCGTTGGGAGGCTTGACAAGTGGGGGCGAGGCTTAGTCGCCGGCGTTAGCGGTGATGACTTCGACCACGCCGTCCGTGCCGACATTCACGATATGTTGGCAGTTGGGGCAGCGCCATAGCCTACCTTCGGATTTCATGATCGCTTGCAGACATGATGGGCACAGCAGCACTTCGTCCAAGTCGCGGGCAAGGGTGGCTTCGCTTTCGCCGTCTTTGGTCGCCCATGCCAATTCGTAATCGACCTGCCAGTCGTCGATATACACTTCCAAGATGCCCAGTTCGCCCAGCGCTTCCGCCAGCCCCTCACTGCTATAGGTCTTGCCGATCATTTCGGGCGCGTTGATGCGGTTGCTGATCAGCAAGAGACCGCCGGGGCGCAGCACGCGCATGAGTTCTTCTAGCACCGGTTCGCGCCGAGTCATAAACTCCAGCGCTTCGAGGCACGCGACCACATCGAAGGTTTCGCTGGGGAAGGGCAGGGTTTCGGCGGGCGCGCAGATGAGATCGGTGCGGGTTTCGCCCTTGAGTTTGCCCGCCGCCACGCTCAACATTTTGCGGCTGAGATCGACGCCGATCACGCGCCCCTGAAAGCCGGGGTTGCTGACCAGCGCGAGGGGAAAACGGGCTGTCCCCGTCGCTACATCCAAAATGAGTGGGTCGCGCATCGGGTCGAGGATGTCCAGCAACGGTTGCACGAGAAATTGTTGCTCGTGATGGCGCTGATATTTTTTGATGCCATCATAGCGGGTGGCATAGACATCATAGAGCCAGATCACGACCTTGCGCCCCAAGTAGACGCCTTCAGTCGTGATCAGCAACCAGTAGCCGAAGGCGATGCCACCGACGATGACGGCGACAATGCCCAAGATGATCAGCAGGGGGTGGGCGTCGGTCATAGTAGGTTTTGAGCGCGCAGGTAGGGAATACAGCGCTCGATGCCTTCGGCAAGGCTGATTTTTTGTTCCCACCCCAACAGCTCGCGCCCTTTGGCGGTGCTGAAGGTGACGCGGCTCAGGAACATCTCCAAAATTTCGGGCAAGTCGCGTCGTCCGCTCCCTGCTGGCGCGAACATCATGCCCAACCCTGCGCCCATGTGTGCCAAGAACGGGGGGATGGCACGCCATTGTTGATGCCCACCAGCCAAGCGCGCATAACCGAGCAACCATTCACGCCATGTGGGTGCCGGGTCGGGCGTGCAATTGAAGACCTGACCCAGCGCGCGGTCGTCGGTCGCCATGCGCAGGATCATATCGACTACATCATCGATATAAATGGGGTGGGCGGAGCCATCGCCTTCGCCGGGGAACAGCACTGGGGCGCGTTTAGCATGTTTGAAGAGCGCCAGCGTCCAATTGGTGGAACCTGCCCCATAAATCATGCCGGGGCGGATGATGCTGAAGGGCAAGCCGGTATGGAGCGCGACCTCGCGTAGGGCAACTTCCCCGCCATATTTGGTGCGGGAGTAATCATAGGTAGCGGGTACGGGCGTCATCTCCTCGGTGACGACGCCGCGCCGCCCGAAACCATACACCGCCATACTGCTGACATAGATCATCCGCTGCACCCCCGCAAAAGCGCATTCCTCGGCAAGCGTGCGTGTGCCATTGAGGTTGACATCGCGTTGATCTTGAAATTTGCCGAAATTTGCCGCTGCGTGCAAGACAATATCAGCCGTTTCGACGGCGCGGTGTAAGGATTCGCGGTTGGTCATGTCGCCGCGTATGGCTTCAAAGCCCTGCCCGATCATGGTATCGGTTTGCCCCTGTGAGCGCACCAGCGCGATCACCTGCCCGCCTTCGGATGCCACACGCTGCGCCAAGATACTCCCTAGAAAGCCGTTCGCCCCCGTGATTAGCACCCGTTTATCGCGGAGTTCAGACATAGCATCGCCTTTTTGGTGAAATAGAAAATGGGGATGGTGAACCAGAACGCTTTCATTATAAGCGATTTTTAGGCGTTCTTCGCGTCCGGCTTTTGCTATTGCGCCGCCCATGCGTCCCTATGGTGGGTTGCTATTGCCCAAATTCGCTCTAAAATCAGAGGAGTATGACGGGGCTTTTACTGACCCCTAATCCCTAATCCTCATAGGAGGCAGCCCGCGTGGAAGCGCGCCATACGATCTTATTGGTGGATGATGAAGCCAACATTCGCTCTGCCTTGAGCGCTTTTTTGATGCGGCTCGGTTACGCCGTCTTGACCGCTGGCAATGGGCGCGAGGCGTTGGCGCTGGTTGAGGCGCACGAGCCGGATTTGGTACTGCTGGATGTCGTGTTGGACGAGAGCGATCCCCAGCAGATGAGCGGCTTAGAAGTGTGCCGACGCTTGCGGGCGCGTCCCCGCTTTATGCCGATCATCATGCTGACTTCGTATCCCGAATGGCAGGTCGAAAGTTTGGGGCAGGGTGCCATCGCTTTCGTCACCAAGCCGTGGGATAACAACGCACTGGCGACCCAGATTCGGGCGACACTGAGCGCGGTGCAACACATCCGTGCCGAGTCGTCGGGGCGGGATGCGCAAGCGAATCTGTTGACGGTGGGCAACAAGATGCACATTGATGTCGAGCATTTCCGCGTCAGTGTGGGGGATAAACAAATTGACCTGACGCCGATTGAATTTGCGCTCTTGGCATTCCTGGCGCGTAACCCGAATCGCGGATGGACGCGCGAGCAACTCTTGAATCATGTCTGGGATACCAGTTGGGTCGGCTATGAACGCACAGTGGATCGGCATGTCGCGGCGCTGCGGCGCAAGCTGGGTTTGGAGCGCGATGAATTGATCGAAACTGTGCATGGCGTCGGTTATCGCCTTGTGACGACGTGAGCCGCCTCGTGTATCGACTGGCATATCTTCTGCTTTTGGGGTTGTGGGTGCTGTTGTCCGCCGAACTCATCGGGACGGCGCAACAGCTAAACATCCCGCTGATTTCGGTGCGTGTCACGTCGTCATTGGTTACGATTTGGTTGTTGATCGCCCTTGCGCTGATCTTGTTCAGCATCTTGGGGGTCGTGCGTGGGCGCGCCGCCTTCAAACGGCAGGTACAGCAATTGCAAACTGCCGCGCAGTCGTTGAACGAAGGCATGATCTTGGTCAATCGACGCGGAAAAATTCAATGGTCAAATGCGGCGGCGGAGCAACTGCTTAGCAATGGGCACTTGGATGAGGTGATGACGGCGCTCGTCAAGCGTGCCCACACCACCCAACGGGCGGTTTTGCAGACCATCCCGATTTCCGAAGCGGGCATGTATGCCATCCAGATCATGCCTTTGCCACAGCGGATGATCGCGATTTTGTGTCGTCCGGTACAGGCGGCAGGGGCGCAAAATACTTTTTACGAAAATTTCATCCGGCGGATCGTCCACGATATGCGCAACCCACTCGCCGCCATCATCGGGCACGCATCCAATTTGAGTCAGTCGGCGTCGGTGGAGCCGGAAGCGTGGCGGAGATCGGTTCATACCATCGAAGACGAGGCGCAACGCTTGACGCGCTTGGTCGATAGCATGTTGTTTGATGCGCGCTTGGCGTATGTGCCGCTGCAACTGGAACCCGTCGATTTGGGCGACCTGCTGGAAGAGGCGGTGTATGCCCAAGATGAGCGGGCACTGCGCGAGGGCAAGACGTTGCAGATGGACACCCCAGTGACCACCATGAAAATCGAGGCGGATTGCGATTTGCTGGTGCGCGCCTTTGAGAACTTGATCGACAACAGCCTAAAATATTCTGGTGCCAACGGACGACTGACGATTCTGCTCGATGCGCTCCCCGGACTCTACCGGATTCGATTTGAGGACAATGGGGAAGGCATTCCGCCGGAATTTTTGCCGGATCGCATTTTTCAACCGTTAGTGCGGGCGCGCCCCCAAGGGAGCGGGAGCGGCTTGGGGTTGTCGATTGTGCGCAAGATCATCGAGATGCACGGCGGCACCATCACTGCGCAGAGTCGGGTGGGCGTGGGCACGACGATGACCGTTGAATTGCCTAAACCCAATCGTTAAGCGCGCAAGGGTAGGAGTTGCGTCCCCCTTTTAGACTGCGCAAAACCCACTATGATGAAAAGACACGCGGCAGATCAACGCTATGGGAAAACCGACATGAGCAAGGCATTCTGGAAGCTGCGCGGTGCAGTATTCGCATTGGGGCTATTGTTGATGACCGCCTGTTCGGTCGTGGATGTACAGGTGGCGTCGTTGGTCACGCCGACCGCGCCGCCGCCGACGTTGGTGGTGCCACCGCTCGCGGTGGAGGCGCAATCGTCCGCCGGACTTGTCGCCTATGACGCGCCCGATGATGATCAGGTTATGGTCATTGATGTCGCCAGCCCACACATCGTTTTTCAGCCCGATCAAGCCATTGTAGAAATGTTCCCAACCTACACCTCCGGTTCCGAAGTGTTCGTCGTCAATACCGGGCGCGGATTGCGCTTGCGGGTACGGTGGTACGCTTTATGGTTGTTCGATGTCGGTGGGGTAGGGCGGGTGAGCATGGAGATCGGGTTGCGTGCGGTGGGCGATGTCGATTATCAAAGTGTGGACAGCGCTTCGACGGCGGACTTTGATGGGTATGGCGCTGACCACCGCGAAGAACTGCTCGACTCGACGTTGTATCTGCCGGAAGCGGGGGATTATGATGTGCGTGCCGTCGTTCAAGTCACAGCGACTACTTCCGAGACGGGCATCGACACCGCGCAAGAAATTATCTACGAGACGCGCGTGATGGCATTGAACCAACCAGAGGCGATCCCGACAAGTGCCGATGATTTCGCCCCGGCGTTTGGGGGCTTAGAAGCGGAACATGTTTTCTTGGATTGGCGCGGCTGGCGCTATGGTCCGTGCTACATCCAGACGGACGATAACCCCGACGCGACGCGCATCCTTGATGAAGCCTGTGCCGCTTTTGAACGGGGCGAATGGGATGCTGCTGCCAACAGGCTGCAAGATACCTTGAATGCCGTCCATGAGGATGTTTGGTTGCAAAATCGGTTGCGTCAACAATTGGGGACGATTGCAGCGGCGTCCGGGCAATGGAATGCGGCGGTGCGGCATTTTCGTGAAGGGTTGACTTTGGCAACTGCGACGCGCGATGCCCTCGAAACGGGGATCGCCTTGCATAACTTGGCGGTGGCACTAACGGCGGCGGGGTTTGAGGAGGAGACTGAGGCGCTGTTATGGCACGCAGTCGCACTGCGCGACCAGATGAACGATTATCCGGCGGGGTTCCTGAGCTATGCGGTGCTGGCGGAATTCTGGGACAGTACCGGCACCTATGATTGGGTGGTGCCAGCACTCTACGAATCGGGATTGGCACAAGCGGATGCTGTGGCGGGGGCGGCGGATGCAGTGCGCCAAGCACAGGAAGCCGATCAGGTTGCCAACGAGACCGAAGGCGAATAAAGCGTCGTGGGGATAGTATGAAAAGGCGGTGATTCTGCGGATCGCCGCCTTTTTTATTGTCCCCATCCGCAAATATGACGGTTTCGTCACAAGTCCGTCAAACGGGGTGCATAATCAGCGCGTATTCTAAAGAGAGTAAGTACAGTAATTGAGAGTGTGAAAAGGAGGGGTTATGCAGACATCGCGTCGTAATTTTTTACGGCTTTCGGGCACGGCACTGATCGCAGCGGCAGTCAGCAACGGCGCTTTGGTGGAGCGTGTGGCGGCGTTGCGCGCTTCGCGCCGCTTGCCGACAGTGGGCGACCCGCAACTTCATTTTTTGAACCGCATCAGCTATGGGGCACGCCCCGACGAGGTAGAGCGTGTCCGCCAGATCGGGATCGAAGCTTATCTCGATGAACAGCTTGACCCCGAAAGTATCGATGATGCCGAGATGGAGGCGTTGTTGATGCGCAATCCGATTTTGTTCATGAGCCGCCAAGACTCGCACGCGCTCGGTTTTGATGGGCGCGTCCAGCAAGCTTTAGAGAATGGCATGATTGGGCGGGCGGTCGCCAGCAAGCGGCAACTGCTTGAGCGTATGGTCGAATTTTGGACAGATCATTTCAATATCCCTTCCGAAGACTTGGGGCATGATTTGATCATCATGCACCGCGAAGTGTTCCGACGGCACGCGCTTGGTAAATTCCGTGATCTCGCCATTGCCGTCGCCCAACATCCGGCGATGCTGTATTACCTCGACCAAACCTATAGTGACAAAGAACACCCCAACGAAAATTATGCCCGCGAACTTTTGGAACTGCATACGTTGGGCGTTGATGGCGGACATTACACCGAGACAGATGTGAAAGAAGCTGCCCGCGCTTTGACAGGATGGACGGTCAACGACGCCACCGAGACCGGCTTTTATTTTAATCACGATATGCACGATAGCGACGCCAAGACGATTTTGGGACATACCTTTCCCGCTGGACGCGGTATCGAAGACGGCTTGCACCTGCTCAGCTTGCTGGTCAACCATCCAGCGACGGCGGCGTTCATTTGCCAGAAATTATGTATCCGCTTCGTGACGGATCACCCACCCGAAAGCCTGATCCAGAGCATGGTGCAGGTGTGGGCTGAAACCGATGGCGCGATCATTCCGGTACTGCGACAGATGTTCTTATCGACCGAGTTTCAAGACTCCGCAGGGCAAAAATTGCGCCGTCCGTTGGATTTCTTCATCGGCGTCATGCGGGCAACAGGCACCACCTTCCGCCAAGACTCCCAATGGCAAAGGAATGAAATGTTGGATGAACTAGGGCAGCCCCCTTATGGGTGGGCACCCCCCAATGGCTATCCCGATGTCGCCGGAGCTTGGTTGAATACCAGTGGGCTGATGGCACGCTGGAATGCTGCCATGCGTTTGACCCATGCGGCGTACAGCGAACAATGGAGCGGAATGGATACCCAGTTGCGTCAGCGCATTGGCGCACCGGAAACGGTGGGCGCGTTGGTGGATGCGGTCGCCGCGCAGGTCTTTGGCGTGCCCCTCAGCGACCCCGCCGACCGCGCGCCGTTTGTGGCATTTGTGACTGAGGATGGCGATGAAAACATGCCCGTCACGGCGTCATTGTTGTCCGCCAAGCTCGGTACCCTGTATGGCTTGATGCTGGCATCTCCCCAGTATCAATGGCGGTGAAGGCGATGTGCCCACCCCGACCTGCAAAACCCAATGGCTCATCTTCGCCCGTACACCAACATGGGGCGACCTGTGCGCAAGCGGTAGATTGCCCCGTGCGCATTATGATCGAGGCGCGCCGTGCCCAACGTCGTCTTGTCGCTAGAGTAGAAACGCAACCGCTTGCATTGCTCGATTTAAGAGGAGTGAATTCTCATGTCATCACGACGTAATTTTCTGAAAGGCTTAGGGGCGATGGGGGCGGTGGGCGTCAGCAAATCGCTGTTCCCGTCATGGATGCCACGTTTGGCATTTCGGCAAGCAGGGGATCGCCCGGGCGATGTCTTGGTGGCGATTTTCTTGCGAGGCGGCATTGACGGTTTGAGCGCGGTGGTGCCCTATGGCGATGGTGCCCATTATTATGATGCCCGTCCCACGATTGCGGTGCCAGAACCGGGCAGTGGCGAGACCGCTGCGTTGGATCTCGATGGTTACTTTGGCTTTCATCCGGCGTTGGCATCCTTGCAGGATATTTATCGCGCCAACGATTTGGCGGTCGTCCACGCGACCGGTTCGATTGACCCCAGTCGCTCGCACTTCGACGCGATGCAGTTCATGGAATATGGCACCCCCGGCAGCAAAACGACGGGCACGGGCTGGATCGGGCGGCATTTGCAGACCGCAGCATGGCAAAACGATTCACCCTTCCGCGCGGTGGGCATGGGGGCGCTCTTGCCCACGTCCTTACGCGGATCGGTATCGTCGTTGTCGCTCCGGTCGATTGCTGACTTTCATCTAAAGGGGCGCGAGGACGAATTGCGGCGGGCGCAAGCCGCGCTCATGCAGTTGTACTCGGTGGAGGCTCCCCGTGACGGGCTGGATTCACAGGCGCAACTCGTGTTTGAAACCGTCGATCTGCTCAAGGCGATCAATGCGGGTGGCTATAGCCCCGCCAATGAAGCTGTCTACCCCGAAGATGATGAAGGCTTTGGCTTGGGGCTGCGCCAGATCGCCCAGTTGATCAAGGCGGATGTCGGCTTGGAAGTGGCGACGGTCGATTTAGGCGGGTGGGACACCCACGAAAATCAGGGCACCCACGATGGTTATTTCCGCGATCAATTGGGGGTGCTTGCGCAAGGCTTGAGCGCCTTTTATGCCGACCTGCGCGACCATATGCCCAACGTGACTGTCGTCACCATGAGCGAGTTTGGGCGGCGCGTGTCGGAAAACGCCAGTTACGGCACCGATCACGGGCATGGTAATTTCATGATAGTGATGGGTGGCGGCGTCAATGGAGGGAAGGTGTATGCCGATTGGCCCACGTTGGCACCGACCGCGCTTAATGACGGTGATTTGGCGATCACGACCGATTACCGCAGCGTCTTGTCCGAGATCGTCACCCAACGCTTGAAGAACCCGGCGCTGGATCAAATTTTTCCGGGCTTTACCCCCTCGCCGCAGGGCATCGTGGTACCACGCTAAGGGCTTAATAGGATCGGGCATGAGGCTTCATGCCCCTACTAAAGGAGAATGACCGTGAAGAGGATATGGACGAGGCTGGCGCTGTTGCTGACGGTGGCGCTGATGATGATGGTGCTGATCGGCACGGTCAGCGCGCAGACCGATGATGAGAAGGCAAACGCCCTCATCGCTATCGTCGCCAACAGCGAACCTTTTGAATCGTGGCTGGCGAATTATCCGAACTACCAAGTGAACGCCAGCGGACCCGATGATAACGGCGTGTGGTATATCGAATTTTATGATGAGCCGTGGGAAGAATGGCTCGGCTATGCCAACTTCAATGAGAATACGCTCGCAATTGAAGAGTCGTTCGCACCCGTGCCGTTAGCGCCCGATGTCGAACAGGCACAGCGGGATTTGCTGCTGCCATTTGTACTCAATGATATCGAAGTCTTGGCGTGGCTAAACAATACCCCCGATTTGTGGGATGAGTATAGTGAGTTCAATCGTTGGGATCAGGTGTGGGAAGTGACGTTTTATCGGGGTATCCAAGCGGTCAAGGTCACGGCAACGGTGGAAATGGAGTCGGAAAGCATCTATCTGCAATCGATCAGTGACCCCAATATTCTGGACGAAGAAGATCAGCTTGATGATCAGCGCGATAGCGCCGTCAGCCTCGCCTATGGCGGGGATGGGATCGATGACGCGCTGAATGGCTATGATGAGTGGACGACCTACGTCGAATGGCAATATGATGAGGTCTGGAGTGTGAGTTTTGTCACCGAGGATAAGACCTTGTATTACGCGCTGGTCGATTTGAGCGACGACACTATTCTTGAGGGGTATGCGTCGGATTAATCCGTGAGGACGGCAGATAGCCCATTATTTTGACCGCCGGACGCGCCGTTGCGCATCCCTACAAAGGATAAGGCTGTAGGGATGCCAATGGCGATTCTGTTGAGGTGGCTTTTTACCGTGTGGCGTGGTCTTGCAGGTCTTGCAAGCGCGCCACATCTTGATCGCGAAACTGCATCTGATAGAGGCGGGCGTACAAGCCCCCGTGCGTCATCAATTCGTCGTGGGTGCCTAATTCGCCCAAGACGCCTTTTTCGAGAACAGCGATGCGGTGCGCGACTTTGATGGTGCTGAGGCGGTGCGCGATGATCACCGTGGTGCGTCCACTCATCAAACGGGCGAGTGCTTCTTGGACTTCATACTCGCTTTCGCTGTCGAGCGCGCTGGTGGCTTCGTCCAAAAGCAAGATGCGCGGGTCTTTGAGCAATGCCCGGGCGATAGCGATGCGCTGGCGTTGCCCGCCGCTGAGCCGGACGCCCCGCTCCCCAACGACCGTTTGATACTGGTCGGGGAATTCCAAGATGAAGTCATGGGCATTGGCGGCAATCGCGGCGGCGTGGACTTGGGCTTCGGTCGCCTCTAAGTTGCCATAACGAATATTTTCGTAGATGGAACCGCCGAACAGCAATGTCTCTTGGGGCACAATGGCGATTTGATCCCGTAGGCTGCGCTGTGTCACGGTGCGCATATCCACCCCATCAAGCAGCATGGTGCCGCTGGTCGGGTCGTAAAAGCGGGGAATCAGATTGAAAATGGTGCTTTTGCCCGCGCCGCTAGGACCGACCAACGCCAAAATCTCGCCGGGGGCGATATCCAAATTGAGATGGTGGAGGACTTCTTGGCGGTCATCATAGCTGAACGAGACATCCTGAAAGGTGATGCGTCCCGCCGAACGGGTCAGTTGGGTGGCATCCGGCGCATCAAGGACGCTGGGGGGCGTGTCTAAGATTTGGAACACGCGCTTGCTTGCCCCCAATGCCGATTGCACCTCGGTATATAACCCCAACAACGACGCCAAACTGCCAGCGACAGTCGTGCCATAAGTGAGGAATGCGACCAGTTCACCGATTGTGAGCCGCCCCGCCAGCGCCTCGCGTCCGCCGAACCATAATACCGCCGCAAGGCTGGAGAAGCCGGCGAAGGCGGTCAGCGGACCGAGTACCGAGCGTATCCGCAAGACGCGGATCGAGGCGTCAAAGGCGCGCCCAATGGCACCATCATAGCGCGCGCGTTCGTAATCTTCGCGCACAAACGTTTTGACTTCGCGGATCGACTGGATGGTCTCGTTAGCGACCGTGTTGGCGGTGGCAAGCTCATCTTGAATGTCTTGACTGCCGCGCCGCATGGCGGTGCCGAAGAAATAGCCAAGCATCAGCAAAATCGGGATGAGCGCTCCGATGAAGAGGCTTAAGCGCCAGTTCAAGAGCAACATGACGATGATCGCGCCTATGAGGACGAGCGATTGTTGCAGCAACGTATTGATGTTGCTGGTCAAGATGGAGCGGATCGCCGTCACATCGCTGGTCAAGCGCGAGACCAGTTCGCCGATACGCCGCGTGGCAAAAAAGTCGAGCGATAAATTTTGCAGATGGCTGTAGGTGTCGCGCCGCAAATCGAGCAGGATGCGCTCGCCCACCAAGTTCACGAAATAGGTTTCCACCAATGATGACAGTGACCGGATCAGAAAAACGCCGAGCAGCAGCACCACCAGTTGATCGAGCAAAGTCGTATCCGGCGCAGTGGCATCGGCTTGGGGTCGTAATACCGAATCGACCACTTGTTGAATCACCAACGGAAACACGAGACTGAGCGCGGCGCTGATGATCAAGGCGACGAAGCCGATGATCATTAAGCCAATATACGGGCGCAAATATCCGGTTAAGCGTCCCCAATTGACGGGGACATCAGGGACTTCAATTTCATCTTCGGGCTTAGAGCGGCGGCGGCGCATAGAACGCATCATAGGGCGTATCCTTACGAATGATCGTCAGAAAAAGAGTCGGTGAGAGCGGACGGGCAAAACGGGCGTCACGCTAAACCGTCGTCAGTATAAGGGCATGGCGTTGGAAGCAGATAAGAACTAGCGGAATTGGCGGTTTAGGTGGATTGCGCGGCGCTGAGGACGATGCCTTGGGTGTCGAGCGGGATGACCCATGCCCGTGAAGGGATACTGTGGTCGGCAAACACGGCGATCATGGCGTCGGCGATGGGCTTGTGGTCACGGGGCGCAAAGGCGATCAGCGAGGGGCCCGTGCCGCATAAGACCACGCCCGTCGCGTTGTTGTGCAGTGCGACATCGATCACTTCGCTGATGCCGGGGATACTGGCAAGGCGGGTCGGCGCGATCAGATGGTCTGTCAGTGCCCCGCGTAGCAACTTGTGATCCCCCCGGCGTAGGGCGTCGATCAATAGCGGCACCGAGGCGATATTGCGTAAGGCATCGCTAAGCGTTACGGTGGGAGGCAAAACGGCGCGCGCTTGCGCGGCATATTGGGGCAGATCAGGCACGATGATCACCACTTGCCCCGCTTCGATAGGGAGGCGGGCATACTGGAGTTGATTGTTTTCGTAGCTACTGGCGGTCAAGCCCCCCAAGATTGCCGTGACGGTGTGGTCGGGGCGGCGGCTGACATCGACAGCAAAGCGGATCATGGCGTCGCGTGTCAAGGGATTACCGAGGAGGTTGTTCGCGCCGATGACGCCCGCCACCAAGAAGGCGGCTTCGCCCCCCAAGCCACTGCCCAAGGGGATGGCATTGTCGATGCGGATGGTGATGCCCGATGGGGCGCGTTCTAAATGTTGAAAGAGCCGCATCATGCCCAACACGACCGGATGGCGTAAGCCGATGGCATAGCGCCCGGCACCCTCGCCCAGCGGTTCGACCACCAATTGATCATCGGTACGGTCGAGAAATTCGACGGTCATACGTAAACCGACCGCTAAGCCGAGGCTGTTTAAGCCGGGTCCAAGATTGGTGACGGTGGCGGGTAGGCTGATTTTGACGCGGCGCATAGGCTAAGCCCCGGCTTTCGGTGGGGCGGGGGATGGGTCATCGACGGGCTGCCAGTCCGCGTTGGCGGCGAGTGTGACGCTGGTGCCACTGGGGAAGGTGATGGTGGTGCCTTCACCTGACCGATGCACGCGCACCCCTTGATGGGTGATGGTGATGGGGCGTCCCCATGCAAATGCCCCGCCTGTCCAGACTCGTTTTGGCGAAATGATGCGCACACCGACCACGCGCAACAACAGATGCAGCGGCGCGATGCCCCCGACATGTCCACGCGCGCCTAGGGGTGCCAGCTTATCGGCATGATAGCCTTCATAAAAGGCTTTTTCACGTTTGACGACGGGCAACATCCCATCGAGAAAGCGGTGGAGCAGCTCCGCCGCGCTAGTGAGATCGCCCGCTTCGATCAAGCCTTCGCCCATTAGTGTGATCCAAAATGACCAGACGCCCGCCGCAAACTCGATTTTATCAGGCTGAAAATGAGAGTCTTGGGCGGAAAACATCAGCGTGCCATACGTCCGCCAAAAGTGATCGGGGTTGCGAATCAAAGCAATGATGGCTTCGCGGTGATCAGTGGGGATGTCCACCGCCCATAAAGGCAAAAGCGCCGTGATATCCAACGCTGTCAAGTCGGGCGTCCATGCTGAGATCAAGAAAAGGCGGATTAAGCCCGTGGGCGCGATGCGGTCGATCTGGGCATACACACGGCGTGATGTGTACGATCCCCGTCCCGAAGTCCAGGCAAAATCATCCGCGCTGGCGATTTCTTCGATAGCGCTGCCATCGGGGGCGATACCGGTCAAGCGCAACCTAAAGAGATTGGGTCGGCTGGTACCCCCTACGATCTCGATCATCACGCGGGCAGGGGGTGTCAACGCCCGTGCGGGCAAATGTTCTTGATCGCCGGCACCATCGCGCATGATATCGACGCGGGTCGGGGTTTGATGGCTGTCGCGGTCGCGGTGACGATACCGCCCTTCGGTGGGTGACCAAAAGGTTTCGAGAAGGGCGCTCAGCCGTTCAACTTCGCCATTGAGCATTTTTTCATCGTCGTCGAGGCGCAGATAAAAGGCGATCTCTCGCAAACTGACGGCTTCGGAGAGCAAATACGCCACCAGATCGGGCGATTCGACTTGGCGGATATCCAAATTTTGTCCGAAGGTCAAGCCGCGCGAAAAAATGGGCAGGAAAGGGTAAGCGGTTTGGGCTTCGGCTTGCCATTCAGGCACCCCATCGCGGTCGTGATCGCGATCCGGTGCCAGCCAGCGTCGGAAGAACTTGAGCAAACCCGGAAAGGCAGCACGTAAAAAAGCATCATCCTCGGTGTATTGCCAGACACTCCATGCCAAACGTGCCAAGATGGGCAGGCATAAAAAGCCGCGTTGCCCGCCATCAAGTGCCGGACTCCAGTCGATCCAACCATCGCTTTTTTGCACCGCAAGGTAGTTTTGCACTACCCCTTTGGCGAGCGCGGGGTTGATCGGGGCGACCGTTGTCGCCAACAGATAGGCGAGGGCGGGTTGTTGACCTGAGCGGGTGGTGGCACCGTCATAGTCAGGGGCGGCATGGGGGCGAAAACCGCTCTCTGGCTGGCGCACCGCCACAAACGAGGCATGGGGTAGTTTGTCGGTCGGGCGTAGGAACGCTTGTAACGCTTGTTGGTAGGAAAACGCCAGCAGCGCGTCCAGGTCGGCATCGCCCGTTTCGATAACAGGAATCGCGGCGGCTGTGCGCGCTCCGGCGAGGGGCGGTTTTTCCCATTCGGCGCTCAGCCATTTTTCCGCCATCAGCCGCGACTCATTTTTTTGCCCGACCCCCGCGACCACACACCGCAAGGTAACGCTGGCAGGGGGGGTGGTTTTGGCGGGCAGCGTAATGCTGGCGCGCAATTTGTTCAGACTATCTTGGGTGGTTCCCCCCGTTTGCAGCATCATGACGGGTTCGATATTGCCCACTTTGCCAAAACTGAGAACAGGGCTTTTGCCACGCAAGATCGTTGGTTTTTGCTCAACGCCGTGCGTGGCGATGAAGGCAATTAGATCCAATTGCAGGGTGCGGGGCATGGAATCAGTGGAACGGATGGTGAAGGTGACACCGACAGCGTGCGAGTCGAGCGCCAGATACTCCGCACGCACAGCGATATGATCGTCTAGGGAAAACTCGACGACCAAATAACCGGGGGCAAAGGCGACGACGGTCGGCGGCTTGAGGTAGGTTTGCGTTTCGTAGAGAGCGCGCTGGTGCAACCACCACATCGGCACGACACTGACCAAGCCCACCCGCCCCCCATAGCGCGTTGACAACACCAACGCCGGGCTGCCGGGAGTGCCCAAGTTAAGTTCCCAGACGTGATCATCGGCGTAATCAGTCGCACGATGGCGGGCATCGGCGGCAATTTGCAACGCCATTGGCGCATTACTATTTAATGTCCATGCTCGCCGCGCCATGCCTTGCTCCCTCAGTGCTGATATCGCGTTGTCTTATCGATGTGTACGAAAAACGCGCCGTGTTAGTTGTTGCCAAGTTGCCAAGTGCCGTCGATTTCATTAAAGCGGAAAAGCTCGCCACCCAAGCTGAAAACGATGTGATATCCGGGTCCAGCGGTGTATTGCCCCGCTGTGGGGTCGGTGGTGCCGCCCGCGTGATACTCATAGCGGCTGATGTAGCCGAATTCCGGCGTGACTGCCCAGCCGAGACGTTCTTTTAAGGTGGCGTTCTCGCGCCACAATTCGCCAAAACCGCGTTCGGGCTGATACCGTCCTTCGGGCGGGACGAGACTGGGATCGGTTTCCATTTCGCCATCGATGTAGGTGTCCTCATAAATTGTCCATGTGCCGCGCCCTTCGCTACTGATGATCAGCACCCAGAGTTGTCCGGTCGGCTGAATCCAGAACATACGCCCGCCTTCAAAAAGTTGTTCCGCCACTTGAATTTGGGCGATCACCGGGGTCGGGAAGTTGGCAGGTAACGGGGTGGGTCCGCTTGGGGCTGGGGTATCGGCAACGGTGGGGGTTTCGGACGGCGCAACGGTGCTGGTCGTGGTACTGGTTACCTCTAGCTGTGGGATCGTAGGTGAGGTCACGACTGTGGGCGCAAGGGCGGCGAGATTGCCCTGTGCGACGAGAGTCACAGCGGCATCGCGCGTGATGTCGAGCGCGATTTCAGTTTCATTCGGTGTTGTCGTGATGACGATATAGAGGACAGTTGGTGGCGGTCCTTGACATCCTGCCAACATTGCCACCAACAAAAGACCGCATAATCTTCGCAAATACATAGATCGCTCCATCTGGCAAAAACAGGCGACATTGTAACAGACAGACACGACCATGCAAACCTCCCATGCCTAAACGGATGGCAGGCGGTGGGTGAAACTCTATTTAATTCTTACGAAACTTTGTTAGGATATGCTGTAGAATCAGTGTACAATCTCAAATTCGCGCTTTTTGAGCTGCGATTTCGTTGGTTAAGCGTAGAGTAAACATCGTTATGGCGTCTGCCGTTCGCCCAACCGGGATCATCTTGAACAAACGCGAAGGATTCTTGGAAATCACCTTCAATGATGGTGCGTCTTGTCGCTATCCCTTGTCGGAACTACGAGAAGCCTGCCCGTGTGTAGAATGCCGGGGTGGTCATGCCTTCATGGGACGCGAGCATGATCCGGATGATATTCTGGTTTTGAAACCGAAACGTTCCTATACTATCGACTCGCTTGACCCTGTTGGCAATTATGCTATTCAACCCACATGGGATGATGGGCATCATACAGGCATGTATACATGGGACTATTTGAGGCGCTTATGTCCGAAAATCGCCGACGCTTAAATGCGATTCAGCTTGCTGAGTGGTTAGAACAATTTGTGTTTTCTGCTGCTCAAGGGATACGCGCCGAAACATCGGACGCGCTTGATCGCTGTATCGACTCCGGCAATACGGACGAGATGGAAACATTGGTCAATCGCATCATCTTACAGCCCGATCAACGCCTCGATATGTTGGCGGAGATGGGCGAGGTGGTCGAACAGCGTCTCAACGAGTTACGTCAGCTTCATTTTGAACGCTGCGAAAGTTTAGCGACCACGCTGCGCGTCTTGTGGGGCATTGATTTGCCCGCTGCCGCTGTGCGCGATCTTGTGAGCGGGGCGCGCGATTCTGATCTGGCGGCGATGATGACCTCACTGGCTGCCGATTCGGAAGAAGACCCGGACAATGACGAGCATCCGATGAATCAACTCGCCGAACTGGCGTTGGTGGATGAGAATTTGCATCTGATCAGTTATCTGTTCGATTTCATTTCTGACTGGCAGATCGCCATGGAGATGATCGCCTTCCGCAGTGCCTGGGAACGCCCCGACGCGCACCCGTTCGAATACGATTGGTTTGGGATCGCCCAATAAAACAGGTGGGGGCATCGGCTTTGCCATGCCCCCATCATAACACCGCGTTTTAGCTTCTTTCTGCTATTTTTATGTCACTCGTTTTTGTGACGATCCTCACCTCATAAATCGCTGTTCGGACGAGTTATCCAATCAAGTCAAATTTATCAGGCTGTAATGATGAGCGCACTCGTTGGCATCTTTGTGTATTTTGCCTAAATGTTTGCGCATTTTTTGTTGTGAAACCCATGAAAACTGGTATCATCAGAAGTGCTTCTCAACTGCTTGGTCATCCCCCTAAATTCGATCAAGTGAAGCAATTTTCATGAAACAGCCTGTTCTAGGACTAAGGAGTTCACAATATGAAGATGTTAAGCCGGAAGCTGGTTGTGGTGCTGGCGCTGGTAGCGCTCGTGCTGCCTACATTCGCAATTAGTGCGCAAGACACAGTTAATCTGGTGTTGTGGCACGCCAAGCAAGACGCCGAAGGCGATGCGTTGTTGGCAATTATTGACGCTTTCCAAGAAGCTAATCCCAGCATCACCGTTGAGCAAGTTTACAACCCGAGCGGCACCCTGCAAGACAGCTTCATCGCTGCTGCCGGCGCTGGCGAAGGTCCCGATATGGTGATTTGGGCGAACGACAGCACAGGCCCTTGGGCGACTTCGGGCATCATCAGCGATTTGACCGCTTCGGTCAATGATGATCTGTTGGCACAGGGCACCGAAACTGCTTGGGGCACCTTCACGTTTGAAGACTCCATCTATGGTGTGCCGTTCAGCGCCAAGACCCTCGCTTTCTTCTATAACAAAGCATTGGTGCCGGATGCGCCCGAAACATGGGCCGATGTCATCAGCATCAGCGAAGAACTGGCTGCTGACGGTTTGACCGGCTTGGCATTCCAGAACGGTTTCTTCCACAGCGCGGGCTTCTTGTTCTCGCTCGGTGGCGGATTGATGGACGCTGACGGCAACGCCGCGTTCGCCACCGATAGCGAAGGCGCAGCCGCGATGGATGCTTACCTGCAACTGCACCAAGACCTGTATACCTTGGGTTTGGATCCGAACAGCGGCATCGTTGTGGATGGTTCGTCGCCGAACCCCGGTTTCCAACAAGGTACCGTCGCGATGGTGTACGACGGCATTTGGAACCTCGCCCAATTTGAATCCGACTTGGGTGATGATCTCGGTGTGGCACTCATGCCGGCACTGGACAATGGCAACATCCCAGCGTTGTTTGCTGAGTCCGAAGGTTTCTTTGCCAATTCCAACCTTGATGAAGCTCACCTCGCTGCCTTTATTACCTGGGGCGAATTCGTGACCAGCTTTGAAGGTCAAACCATCGCTGTTGAACAAGGTGGTTTACTGCCCATTAACCCCACCGTCGAAGTCGCCAGCGCCAACCTTCAGGTGTTCGCTGACCAATTCGCGTTGGGCACCCCGTTCCCGAACCGTGCCGAACTCGGTCAGTTCTGGGGACCCATGGGCGATGCCATTACTGCTGTCGGTGCGGGTGAAGAAGCCCCTGCCGATGCGCGTATGGCTGCTTATGACTTGATCCAAGCGGGTATCGATGGACTGCGCGGCGGCTAAGCTTGCCGGGCAAAGATCGTCGCTGCATACCGCCGCCTGTTTATTGTGGATGCAAAATCGTGGATAGACCGGTTGTGGTGAATTCGATACGATAAATTCAGGGCAAGGCAGCTACCAAAGTGTCCTTGCCCTGAGTTTTATAAACAAGAGGGTTATTATGGCGACCGCGACCAAATCGCAGCTTGACTCGGCAATGCCGACAGCGTGGGATAGCTTTAGGAAGGGACTGCGTTCCAGCGGGCTTCCGTGGCTCTTCATCGCCCCATCGATTCTGGTGATGTTGTTCATCACCTTTACTCCCCAGCTTTATCAGATCGTGATTTCGTTTCAAGATTTCCAAGCCGAGAATTTGTCCGGGGATGTTCCTGCTGCCTTTGTCGGGCTGGAAAACTTTAATGAGGTCATTTTTAAGGGTCTGAATATTGCGAATTATGCTTTTTTTCCGCTACTGGGCTTCAACATCATGTGGACGGTGATCAATGTCGCCTTCCATGCGACGATTGGCTTGGCAGTGGCGCTGGCGCTGAACGCCCAACATTTGATCGGACGGCGCATTTATCGCGTTTTGTTCGTCATCCCATGGGCGTTACCCGGCTATATCACCGGCTTAATTTGGAATAATTTGTGGCAACGCAATGACGGCGGCGTCAATTTATTGTTCGAGTCGTTCAATGACAATTTGGGGACATCCCTGCCCACGCGCACTGACTGGCTTGGTCAATTGACACCACCCGTTGATGTTCGTGAGATCGTGCCCTATGCCATCATCTTTGGGAGCGGTTTGCTGGTCTTTTTGTTGGTGCGCTGGATCGCCAAAAAAGGGTTTATCGACCGAGAGACGGGGCGAATCGATTTTGACCGCACCATTTTTGGCGGCGGTTTGGTGATTTTGTTGACGCTGGCAGGGATCGGCACCTTGATCGGTTTCATACAGGTCGGTCCGTCGGTCAGCAATTCCGTCACCGAGTTGTTCGACCGCGCGGGTGCGCCGTCACTGGCATTTTACGCGGTGCTGGTCAGCAATATTTGGCTCGGCTGGCCCTTTATGATGGTGGTGGCGACGGGCGCGTTACAAAGTATCCCCCCCGATTTGTATGAAGCGGCGGATGTCGATGGCGCGACCAAGTGGGATCAATTCCGCCAGATTACGTTGCCGCTGTTGCGCCCGGCGATGGTGCCCGCGATCATGCTGGGTACGGTGTGGACATTTAACGCCTTCAACGTGATTTTCTTCATCACGGCGGGCGGTCCACGCGGGCAAACCGACCTGTTGATCACACAGGCGTACAAACTCATCCAGCAAGATCAACTCTACGGGTCGGCGGCAGCTTTTAGTATTGTCGTCTTCTTCGTGCTGTTGGTCATCACCCTGATTAACAATCGCGTTACCCAAGCGACCAAAGCCTTCGACGAGGCATAACCCATTATGGCACAACGAACCGCTAACCTGAGTGCAACCCAAGCGGCGGCACAAAGCCCCGATCGTTCCTTCAGCCTATCGCCCCGCACACGCGGGATCATCATTCGTCAGATTTTCATGCAGATATTTTTGCTGATCGTCTTGGCGTTGGTGCTGTTCCCTGTTTTGTGGGTCATCTCGATGGCGGTCGATCCGCGCGGTGTCACGCGCCCGACCGACCTCAATTTGCTCCCCCCCAATGCCACCCTAGACGCCTTCACCAGTTTACTGAGTGAGCCGTTCTCGAATGTGTCGCAGGTGTATTTTGGCGAACTCATCATGAATAGTTTGTTCATCGCGCTAGGTACGTCGTTGTTCACAGTGGTCTTGGGGGCGTCAGCGGCATATGCCTTTTCGCGCTTCAAGTTCATCGGGCGGCAAGCGGGGATGCTCGGCTTCATCATTTTACTATTGCTGCCCACAACAGGCACGCTGATCCCATTGTATATTTTGTTCAGCTCTTTTCAAATCAATGTCGTGGTGGCGAATGCGGCTCCGGCGTTCTTTGGTGGTTTGCTGGTCGCGGCTGTGATCTTGATTGTGATGGGCATGATCCGCAATTTCGCCAAAACCAACCCTGAGCGGCTGTTTAACCCCGGTCCGCGCCCCGTCGTGGTGGTGACAGCGATCATGGCGTTGGTGGCGATAGTGGCGGCGTTTTTTGTGATGTATGAACGCAGTGCTTTATATGATCAAACTGTCAAAGCGCCATTGCTGGCGGTGCGTGAACCCTTTGAGATTGCAGAAGAGGCGTACAGTCTTGCTGTGCGTGGTGCCCAACAAGCCGAAGGCATTGCCATCAGCCGTACCGACCGCGCGGCGGCTGCCGCAGTGACAGCGGACGTTTTGGCGGGGGTGCGTGATGAAGCTGTGGGTGCTGCCGATCTCGATGTGTATCTCACCGAACGAATCGCGCGCCAATATGCCGAGTCTCCGTTGGCGGTAAGCGCGCCCGAAGACGACGCTGTGCTACAGGCGTTGTTGCTGGCACAGACGACATTGGCTGCCGACAGCCCCGAAGCGGCACGGGTGGCGCTGACGGACGCGGCGACCGCTACGCAGACTGACGCTACCGAACGGCAAGCCGATGCCGAAACACGCTTGGCGGGTGTTGAAGGACGCTTTGCCGAACTGGTGGGGCTGGAACAAACCTTGAACGACACCCGCGCTTCGTTCATCAATGACTCGGCATCGACGTATCAGCAACGTGACCAAGTGTTTTGGGCGGCATTACCCTATATGCTGTTGGCATGGGGTGGGGCGTTGGTCGGGGCAGGGGCAGTGTGGGGCGCTATTTACGTGTTGCGCAATGCCATTGACCCCAAAACGATGATCAGTGTGTTGACCTTTGCCCTCCTGACGGCGTTGGTGATCGGCTTGGGTGTCACGGATTTGCAAAGTCGTTTGGCGGGGCAAGACCTGAACGCCACCCAAACGTTGCGGCAAACCTTGTTGGGCTTGGCGCTGGCGTTTGCGTCGGGCGGGTTGCCCTTTGCCATTTGGAATCTGAAGGGGTATTTTGACACCATCCCCAAGGAACTGGAAGAAGCCGCGTTGATCGACGGCGCGGGTTTGGTGGGGACGTTCATCCGCATCATGATCCCGTTGGCGTTGCCGGCATTTGCGATTGTGATTTTGTTCAGCTTCATGGCTGGTTGGACGGAGTTTATTCTGTCGTGGGCGTTCTTGATCGGTCAGCAGCAAGATTATACGCTGGCGATGATGTTGGCGTCGCTTGCCAACGGCGCGAACCAACCGCCGCCGGATATGCAGAAATTTGCGGCGATGGCGATTTTGATCTCTGCGCCGATCATGATTTTGTTCTTCGCCTTCCAACGCTGGATCGTTGGCGGTCTCGCCATCGGCGGCGTGAAGGGCTAGATTAGTCGGAACTATGGTAGGGGCATGTGGGCATGTTATATCATGCCCACATGACCCTACGGTGTGTGTTGCTGTGATTAGTTCTTATGGAGTAATCCCCGCAAATTCACTGAGCTGCATATCGCTGATTGCGGGATTGCCGAGTAAATTACATACGCCCGCCACATCAGGTGGGCGCACGCTGATGAGCGGACTCTCAGGATTGAAATAGTTGTAAATTTCACGCGCGCTTTCTTCGATCACTGCCTCCGAGTCGGCGAATTCCAAAACAATTGGGTTGTGCAGCACCATCGCGAACACATAATTGCCACCCGGCGTCATGACGATGCCGGCGTCGCCGTGAGTGTCTTCAATCCAACCATGTTTATGAGCTACCACCATGCCAGCGGCAGTGCCGGATTCGATGAAGTTGCCGATGCGGTTGAAATTCATCGTGTTCAACATTTGGCGGCATTCGGTGGCGGTAT
>JBBRTY010000038.1:0-24618 GCA_038248285.1 Aggregatilineales bacterium | reverse complement strand
TTTTGCGCCGGGCATCACGCCATCGGCGATCAAGAACACTGCTGCGCGCACATGATCGGCGATCACACGGTAAGGGATGATGTTGGCGTCACGGTCAGCTTCAGATTGTCCGGTCAAGCGACGGGTGGCTTCGATGATCGGGATGAACAGATCGGTGTCGTAATTGTTGGTGACGCTGTTGACTACGCTGAGGATGCGTTCCAAGCCCATGCCGGTATCGACGCCGGGGGCGGGCAACGGGACATCAAACTCGCCGCTGTGGTTGGGATCGGCTTGGGTGCGGTTGAACTGCATGAAGACCAGATTCCAGAGTTCAAGGAAACGATCATCTTCCGCTTGCATCAATTCGATAATGCTGTCGGCACCTAGTTCTGGCGTTTTGTCCCAATGAATCTCGCTGGTCGGTCCGCAGGGACCCGTTTCTGCCATCTGCCAGAAATTGGTCTTTGGTCCCATCCGTGCGACGCGCTTGGGATCAACCCCAATATCATTGACCCAAATATCATAGGCTTCATCGTCATTGCGATATACAGTGAAAGCAAGGCGTTCGGGCGGTAGCTGAAAGACTTTGGTCAAGACCTCATAAGCGAAGCGAATGGCATCGCGTTTGAAATAGTCGCCAAAGCTGAAATTGCCGAGCATTTCGAAGAAGGTGTGATGGCGTGGCGATGGTCCGACATTTTCAAGGTCGTTGTGCTTGCCGCTGATACGCATACTTTTTTGGCTGGTCGTCGCGCGCCTGTAATCGCGTTTGTCGATACCCAGAAAGACATCCTTAAATTGCACCATGCCCGAATTGGTGAACAGGAGTGTCGGGTCATTGGCTGGTACCAGCGATGAGGATGCGACAGGGCGGTGTCCCATCTCGTCAAAATAATCAAGAAATGCCGCGCGCGCTTCCGCGCTGGTCATGGGTTTCATGCAAAAATCTCCTAAGGCACCACATTATTTGTGAAAACTACTGTGCGCCCAACATTCGGGGGCAATCCATCAGGCATTATAGTGCCTCTAGGGAGGTTTTTGTAGAGGTCTCGCGGTATTGTCGGCGGGGATGATAGTTGTTCTTTTAGGTGGGGCGCGTCATACTCTTTTGGAATTAGCTTGCGAATTTGAACAGCGTTTCTATGATGACGGAGCGAAAATTGTGCTAACACCAGAAGTTCGTGAATTTTTGAAAACACCTTTGATCGCTCGTCTGAGTGTGATTGGTGCGGATGGCTACCCCCATACCGTGCCGTTGTGGTTTGATGTCGATGGCGATGATCTCATCATCATTAGTGACCGCAAAACCCGCAAAGTCGATTATTTAGTGAACAACCCCAAAGCAAATTTATGCATCGGCGGGGGCGAGAGCGCCGAGGGGCAAATCGGCACAGGCTACATGTTCAAAGGGGATATTACCGTAGAAGCTGATCCCGATTATAAGTGGTTGAAGCAGGTGACGCACCGTTATGAAGCGCCCGAAGCAGCCGAAAAAGATATCGAAACATGGCGGACGACCCTTGACATGATCATTTTGCGGTTGAAAGTGGTCAAAGTCACGAAAGTATACTAACGGATGAGGCGATGCGCTTTATAAAACCACAGCGCATGATCCACAGCAACAGAAACGGGCTGTTGAGCCAGCAACACAACCTTGCCTTTAAGGGATTGCCTCTTTTCAGGGCGTGGGAAAAGCGGTATCATGTGTGTTTTAAGGGGTCACAAAGGGTCATTACCAAAGCCGGACTCTGTTATACTTGCGACTCTTGCGGTTTATAACTTACGAGCGAAAACTAATGGCGACGATTGACGAGCAAGTCGAGATATTGATGTCTGGTGCGGAATATGGCGACCCGCAAACACGCGAGAGCATGAAGCGTGAGTTGCGCGAACGCCTGATTGATGCGGAAAAACATGGGCGTCCCCTGCGCGTCTATTGCGGATATGACCCGCGCACTGCAGATTTGCACTTGGGGCACACCATATCGATGCGTAAGCTCCGGCAGTTTCAGGAATTTGGGCACGATGTTACTTTCTTGATCGGCACGTTCACTAGTTTGATCGGTGATCCGTCTGACAAGGACAAAACGCGCGAACAACTCACTCGTGAGCAAGTCGATATCAATGCCCGCACTTATGCCGAGCAAGCATTCAAGATACTTGATCCGAATTTGACGCGCATCCGTCGCAATGATGAGTGGTTGTCCACGCTTGATTTCGCGGACATCATCCATTTGGCGTCAAACTTCACAGTGCAGCAGTTTCTTGTGCGGGAAAACTTTAGCAAACGCATGGATAGCGGTCTGCCGATCTACTTGCACGAATTCTTTTATGCCTTGATGCAAGCGTATGATGCGGTTGCGCAAGAAGCGGACGTGCAAGTTGGCGGTCAAGACCAACTGTTCAATATCGTTGTAGCAGGGCGCAAATTGCAAGAGGCGCTTGGGCAGCGCCCACAAATCGCGATCATCATGGGCGAAAGTCTGCCCGGCACCGATGGTTCCGCCAAGATGAGTAAGAGTTCGGGCAATCATATTCCGTTGTTGGCAGAACCATGGGATATGTTCGGCAAAGTGATGAGTTTGCCAGATCAAGCGATGCCCGCCTTCTACAAGCTGATTCTTGGTTGGACAGGGGCGAAATTTGATGCCTTAGTCGCGAGTTTGGCGGATGGCACATTGCACCCCAATGAAGCCAAGATGCAGCTCGGACGCGAGATCGTCAGTATTTTTCACAGCCTGCAAGCGTCCGAAGAAGCCCAAAAGCGGTGGGATGAGGTATTTCGGAGTGGCAGTGGTATCCCCGAAGACATCGCCGAAGAAGTCTTGACGGCTGAAGAAAAAGTAGTGGATATTCTGCGCCGTTTGAATATGGTCGCCAGTGGGGGCGAAGCCCGGCGCTTGATTGAACAGAGCGGCGTGCGTGCCAACGGTGAAGCCATCGCCGATGTTCAGGCGATAATTTCACCATCGGCATTGCCGATAGTGCTTCAGGTCGGCAAGCGCAAGTTTGTGCGTTTGGTGGCTGGTTAACGGACGAGCAATAGGATCGCCGCCAACGTCAGTACGCCAAGCAGGATGATGTCGAAGACTTGGCGGTTGAGCCGTTTGACGACCGCATGACCAATCCACACGCCTACAGGGATCAAGGGCAACGCCGGAATCAAGGTGAGTAAGCGATCCCAAGTGAGTAACCCGGTACTGATGTAGCCGGGCAGCTTGAGGACGTTGAGGATGGCGAAATAAAGGGTGATCGTCCCGACGAACACGCGCGGGGTGACTTTTTGCAACATCATGTAAATCGTGAAAGGGGTGCCACCGGCGTTGGCGAGTGCGGACGCCAAGCCGGTGATTGCCCCGGCAATGACACCATGCCAATCGCGCGGCTGATAGTGCGCCTCTAATAAACGATCCCCAAATACGCGGACGGCTACGAAGAACAACGTGAATAAGCCGAGGACTGTTTTGAGGGTGCGGTTGTCGAGGCTGACAAGCAGGGTGGTGCCGATGACGATGCCAATGATGGCGGGGGGCAGCATCAACCAAAGGTAGCGCAAATCCCATTGTTTCCAATAGGCGGCGAGCGCAAAAATATCGCCGATGATCAATAAGGGCAGCACAAGGCTGACCGCTTCGGAGACGGGAAAAGCGATGGCGAGCATGGGGGCAACAATTGCGCCGAGGGGCGCGCCCAAACCGCCTTTGGATAAACCGATGATGAGACCTGAAAAGGCGACTACCGCTAAAAATAAGAGCGGATCGACCCCATTGGGTGCAGTCAGCATATGTGAAATCCTTGTGTGTGAGTGGGGAAGCGTAGGGGAAGCCATAAAAGTACCCTCGATTGTAGCACAGCGAAAAAATAGGGGAGATCATGATGGAGCATCAAGATGAATTGCGGGAGTTCCCGCTTGAATACCATGTTTGGGGGGAAGCCTTTATCGATGGTGAAGCCCGTAAACAGATGGACAACGTGATGCGTTTGCCCGTCAGCGTAGCGGGGGCGATGATGCCCGATGCCCATATCGGCTATGGCTTGCCAATTGGGGGGGTGTTGGCGGTAGAAGACGCGGTGATCCCCTATGCCGTTGGTGTCGATATCGCTTGCCGGATGCGGATGACGTTGTTCAAAGAATCGCCGATTTTGATCAACCAAAAGATCGGGCAATTCCGAAAAGCGTTAATGGAGCAAACACGCTTCGGTTCCGGCGGGAAATGGTCCTCCAACCAGCAACCGCAGCATGAAGTTCTTGACGATCCCGATTGGAACGCGAGTAAATTTTTGAAATCGGTGCAAGGCACCGCTGTCAACCAGATCGGCAGCAGTGGCGGTGGCAATCACTTTGTGGAATGGGGCGCGTTCAAGCTGGATCAACCCGATGCCGAACTCGGGTTGGACGCAGGGCAGTACCTTGCGTTGTTATCCCACAGTGGTTCACGCGGCGTCGGCGGCAAAGTTGCCGAACATTATTCCGCTGTGGCGATGGCGATGCACCCGACGTTAGACCCTAGCGTGCGTCGTTTGGCATGGCTACCGTTGGATTGGCATGAAGGACAGGAATATTGGATCGCGATGAATCTTGCCGGGCGCTTTGCTGCCGCGAATCATGAGGTGATTCACGAAAAAGTGGCGAAAGCCGTCGGTTTGAAACCTGTGTTCAGCGTCGAGAATCATCATAACTTCGCATGGAAGGAATCGTTCCCGACGCCAGCGGGTTTTGAGCAAACGACACGCGAGTGGATCGTCCATCGCAAGGGGGCTACGCCAGCGGGGAAGGGCGTCCTCGGCATTATCCCCGGCTCGATGGGTGATCCGGGGTATTTGGTGCGTGGCAAAGGGAGCGTTGATGCTTTGGATTCAGCATCGCACGGCGCGGGCAGATTGATGAGCCGTACTCAGGCGAAGGAAGCGATTACCAAAACTGAACGGGATCGTTACCTAAAAGAACGGGGGGTAACGTTGTTAGGCGGTGGCTTAGACGAGGCACCCCAAGCGTATAAGCCCATTGAACAAGTGATCGACGCACAGCGTGATTTGGTCGATGTAATTGGGCAGTTTAAGCCTATTTTGGTGCGCATGACCGGTGAGCCGGGGGAAGATTAATTATGCTGGCGACGGATACCACCGTAGATGAACTGATCAGTGTGTGTATTGCGCGGCAAGTGCAAGATGGTGAGATGCTGGCACAGGGGATCAACACCCCGTTGGTGATGGCGGGTTTCATCTTGGCACAAATGACCCATGCCCCCAATGTGCGCTTTGCCAGCGCGATTGGGCAAAGTATTTGCCGGGAACCCGCGCCCTTGGGGGTTGGGCGGGTGGAAGAGCAGTGGCTAGGCAAGGGGCTAATCCATTTAGGATTCGTGAGCGCTGCCGCCGATCTGTTGCCGCAATTTAACCCAAAGGAATTTTTTCGTCCGGCACAGGTGGATGCGGTGGGGAACTTCAATAACATCGCTTTTGGACGAGATTATGCGAAACCCCGAATGCGCCTGCCGGGTTCGGGGGGGATTCCTGATGTGACTACCTATTCGGAACACGTTTATTTGTATGTGCCTCGACATTCCCGTGTGACGTTTGCCCCCAAGTTAGATTTCATCAGTGGCATGGGACATGTGCCCCATCGCCAGCGGGGTAAGGGACCCTTGTATCTGATCAGCGACTTGGGGCAGTTTGATTGGCATGAGGGTATCATGCGCGTGACTAGCCTTCATCATGGGGTGAGCTTTGAGGATGTGCAACGGAAAACAGGCTTCTCGCTGGCAGTTGCGCCTGATCTCGTCCAAACAGCGCCACCCACTGTCGAAGAAGTGCGCTTATTGCGAGAGGTCATCGACCCCTTGGGGGTACGTAAACTCGAATTGTTAGGCGGCACGGCGCGGCGTGATTTGCTGCGGGAGATTCTTGAAAAAGAAGGTGCGCTTTAGAGCCTCAGCGTTGGATCGACCATTGTCCGATATTTTCAAAACGGCTGGCGGCGGTACTCAAATATCCCAATTGCACCCCATTGACGACGGGCGAAAAGGCATAAGTGAACAGCGGATTGTAGATGGGCAGCGCAATCGCGCGCTCGATGAATTCATCTTGAAAACGTGCATAATCGGCGATGCGGTTGATGTTGAACGGTTCGCGACGCGCACGCTCTAAAATTTCACTGATGCGCCGATCCGACACGCCGCCGTAATTTGCCCCATTGGGGAATTGCCCCTCGTGCCAAAAACTATAGACATCGGGGTCGCCACTGCCACCAAAGCCATATTCGACCATCACCGCATCGAAATCGTGGGTTTCTAAGCGTAACTGATACAGTTCCAAATTGACCGAATCGACCGTGACGTTCAAGCCCAATTGTGACCATTGGGTAGCGATCTCATTGGCGAGATTGGTGAGTGACGGGGTATCAGGGGTGAGAATCGAGAAGGTGAAGAGCGATTCCGAGTCGTTGGGTGCGCCTTCGGGATTGGCGGTGGCGTCTGTGGCGGCGGCAAGCCGTTCCATACGCTCGACAGCCGTCGCCAAAAGTGTCCCAGCCACCGCAGGGTTGTAGGATGGCAGACTCAAACTCGGTTCGTGCGCCCATGATCCTGAAATTAAAGGGCTATCGGTGCGCAAGGCGAGGTTGGGCAGCGCACGCTCGATGGCGGAGGAACGATCTAAGCCGGTTTCCAACGCTAACCGCACCCGCTGTTCGCGGAAGAAACTGGTCGTTTCGCGTGACCAGTTGTAAATGATCATGCCAATCGTCGGTTCTAGGGTGTTCATCAGCACCACACCTTGCGACAGCGTGAGGCTGAAGAGGGCAGGGCGTTCGTCGCGGTCGCGGCTCGCCAGACCATCCACTTCCCCATTGGTGACTGCTTGTACCGCACTTTCAAAGGTGCTGAAAAGGACAAACGTCACCCGTTTGATGGCGTAGGGTTGCCCTTGTGCTGCGGCGCGTGCCTGATAAACCGGCGCGGCGACCAATTCAACGGCACGCGGACTAACGGCATCAGGCGCGACGAGTCGGGCAAGTTGATACGGGCCGGTACCGATAGGAGTCAAGTTAAAAGGGTGTGCCGCTAGTTGATCGGCGGTGGTGCCGCGCAGAGCATGTTCTGGCAAGATGCCGATGGTGAGGCGGTCAAGGAATGCACCGAGCGGCTGCGCCAGACGGAAGCGGACAATGTGATCGCCAAGCTGTTCGGTTTCGATGGTACGCCAAAAAGCCCCCAATTCGGGCGCACCGGGGAAGCGCGGATCCCGCAAAAGAGACATGGTATACAGGACATCGGCGGCAGTAAAGGGAGTGCCGTCGTGCCACATGACATCTGTACGCAAATAAACGATATATTCTAAGCCATTCGGGGCGATCACCCAACGGTCGGCAAGTGCTGGAACCGGTTCGCCATACGCATTGGTACGCGCCAGCCCCTCGAAGATCAAGGCGCTGACATCACGATCCACCGGATTGAGACCTGCCAGTAATGGGTTTAACCGTTGGATCGAGCCGATCAATGCCTCGCGATAATGATCGTTGCCGATGATGGAGACTCCGACTGATGGGGTTTCGTCAGTGATAGTGGATGGGGTCGCAGTTGGTAATGCCGTATCACCAGCGACAGCAGTTGCCGCCGCCGGGGTTGAGACCGTTGTCGCTACTGGCTGTGGGGGTGTTTGTTCGCTGATTCTAAAAAAGAGCGCTACCCCAAATAGTACCAGCGCCATTACAAAAGCCAAAAACTGCCAGCGGAATCCACGCAGCATTATTTTCCTTGACCCTGAAGTCTGCTTCGTATACCAGACAGCGAACTGCCCAAGCACCGAATCCGCAGAGAGGAATTAATCATCAATTGATACTCAAAAGTGATGAGGTGTCTTTAGCGCGTGAAGGAAACGGCTAGGATAGAGACCGTGATAAATGCTATTGCCAACCCAATGGTGATTTGGAACAAGGTTTTTTCCAACCCACGACGGGTGCGCGTGATGCCGCCATCGCTACCCCCACCGCCGAGCAGATCACCCAATCCACTCCCTTTGACTTGAAGCAAAACCATGACAATGAGCGCCACCGAAATGAGGATAGTGACGATTTGTAAGGCGAATTCCATGCGACCCACTCCCGAATGAAACAACGTAATGGACGGATTTTAACATGAGGGTGGGCGGATGTATAGACGCTATGCGGGGACGGCGTTCGGCGCTGCTGGTTGCACGTCGCCGTCCCCGTGAAAACAGAAAAGCTAAGGGGATTCGGTTACTTCGGGAACCGGAAAGACAATTGGCTCCCCCGTCAATTGAGCGAGCGCAGCGAGAATTTGGGGATCGTCAAAACCCTCGTAATCTTCCAAGGTCATCGGTTGCCAATCAATGATGATGTCCGGCGTTACCCCTTGATCGTGAATCCAACGGCGTTCAGGAGTCAACCAACGGGCAATGGTGAGGCGCACGCCGCCGTCATTGACCAAGGGCAGCCATTGTTGCACGGTGCCTTTGCCGAAGGTGACTTCGCCCATAATGGTGGCGACACCCGCGTCTTGCAATGCGCCCGCGACGAGTTCGGAGGCACTGGCACTGGCTTCATTGACCAGAACGACAATGGGTACATCGATATTGGCGAAATTGCCATTGGCTTCATAAACTCGTTCATTGTCATCACTGAAGGCTTCAATCACGACTGTGCCCGACTCAATGAAGGCGCTGCTGATCTCGATAGCGGTGCTTAAGAGACCACCGGGGTTATCGCGTAGGTCGAAGATCAGCCCGTCGCGGTCGTTGACTTCGATCTCGTTGAGTGCTGCGTCCAGATCTTGACGGGCAGTGGGGCTAAACTGATTCATGCGGATGTAGCCGATATTGTCGTCTAAAATTTCCGACTCCACATTAGGAACGGTAATCCGTGCCCGAACAATTTCAAAGTCGATCAATTCAGTGCCGCGTCGCATGATGATATTGACGGGCGTGCCTTCGGGACCGCGCACCAAGACCGCGAGTTCAGATTGATCGACATTGGTCACATCCGTGCCATCCACGATGGTGAAGATGTCGCCCGGCAAGATACCAGCACCCTGAGCAGGGGCACCTTTCAGCAAGCCAATAACCTCAATTTCCCCCGTGTCTTCGATGGTGTGAATGACCACACCGATGCCCTCAAATTCACCCGACAGATCACTGTTGAGGTTGTCAAAGGTTTCCGGATTCATATAACCGCTGAAGGGATCATCGAGCGCCTCGACCATGCCGGTGGTCGCGCCTTCCGCCAATACTTCCAGCGGGACATCATCAATATATTGGTCTTGGATGAGGTTAAAGGTTTGCCAAAAAGCCTCAAATGCGCGGGCGACCTCTTCGGACGAGGCACCTGTGTTGCCTTGTGCTTGCAAAATCGCGCGTTGGTTGCCCATCGCAAAACCGACGAAGAAAACGACTGTAAGTGTGGCGACTATCAACAGGCTACGCATCCGCCCTGACCAGTCGAATGAGATTTTCATAAGATTACCAACTCCAGACCTTGAAACTCGTGTTGATGGTTGAATTTTTATTATAGGGCATTAAAGCTGTGCACATCATAATAAGGTCATGAATGGGTGGTACTGTCGTTGGCAGCGCGGAAGGCAATATCGCCTTCAACGATAGTGATCTGAACCGCGCCCGAATCATCCAACAAGACGAGATCGGCATCTTTGCCAATTTCGATACTGCCTTTACGGTCTGCCACGCCAATGGCTTTCGCTGCATTGAGGCTGGTGGTTTGCCAGATGTTTTCAAGCGGTTCCCCAGTGGCGTCCATAAAATTGCGAAGCGCTCGATCCATCGTGAGGGCGCTACCCGCCAGTGTGCCATCCAGCAAACGCACGGCACCATCCTTGAGCAAGACGGATCGGTCGTCAAACTGATAGGTGCCTTCGGGCATTCCTGCGGCGCGTATCGCATCACTGATTAAGATGAGACCTGCGCTTTTTTTGCATAACCAAGCGATGCGCATTGCCAGTGGGTGAACATGGATACCATCGGCGATCAGTTCGCAACGAATTGCGGGGTTTGCCAATACTGCCCCTACGACGCCCGGTTCGCGATGATTGAGCGGGGACTGGGCGTTGTAGGTATGGGTGGAATGCGTTAAGCCCCGTTCGACCGCGCGCGCGATATCGGTTGCGCTGGCGGAGGTGTGCGCTGCCGAGACTGTGATGCCGCGTCGGACGCATTCGTCGATGAGCCATGCCGTTTCTGAGATCTCGGGGGCGACATCGACCAAGCGCAGGATTCCGACAGCTAAGAAGGCGAGCGCTTCGTCAGGATGGGGTATGCGGATATACTCTGGGTTTTGCGCGCCGCATTTTTCGATATTGAGATAAGGCCCCTCAAGGTGTGCCCCAATGATGGATGCCCCGCCGTCGATCCGCCCCATGTGGGCACGAATGTTTTCGAGTGCTGCTTGGGTACGGGCGCGTGAGTCCGTGAGCGTGGTGGGCAGAAAAGCAGTCACCCCATAGCGAACGACGAAACGAGCGATTCCGAGTAAGGCTTCGGGCGTGGCGTCCATCACATCATGCCCCGCCGACCCGTGAATGTGGAGATCGATAAAACCGGGCAGCAGAGTCATATTGTGCCCGTCGATGAGATCGAGCGCGTTGAGCGGCGGGTTTTTGTCCCCCATCGCCGTAATTTTGCCGCCTTCAAATGCCAACCAGCGCATGATGCCGCTGGAGGTGATAATATGCGCATTGTGGATGATCATGAAGCTATCCTGACTTTCAGGGATGATAGACTCGATATTTTACAGTGTGGCATTAGTGGGACGCCAATAATAAGGTGGAACCAGCATGACAATATGGATGTCTTTGGAAGACACAGCGGCGATGGTGCAGGACGGGTATACCATCGCTTTGGGGGGAATGACTCTCTATCGCCGCCCGACCGCTTTTGTCAAAGCCCTCTTGAAACGCAACCCCCGCCCGCGCAACCTCACGCTGTTGTGTTTTACGGCAGGCTATGAGTCGGATTTATTGGTGGGGGCAGGCTGCGTCAAGACAGTACGGAGTGTTTATTTTGGCTTGGAGGCTTTTGGTTTTGCGCCGATGTTCACGGAGCGCGCCAACGCCGGAACGATCCACATCCTCGAAGAAACCGAGGCGAGTTTTGCCGCTGGGATGCGTGCGAAGCTGGCAGGGGTGGGGTTTATGCCGTCAATGGCGTGGATCGGTACGGATTTACCCGCCCTGCGCCCCGATGTGAAAACCGTGAACGATCCTTATACGGGTGAGACACTGATGGCGTTCCCTGCGATGCACTGTGATATCGCCATTTTGCACGCGCTGGAGGGGGATGCTTTCGGCGCGATCAAACTGAACAATAATCTTGGCGTTGATCTGGAACTGATCAGCATTGCCGATCAGGTGATCGTGACGGTCGAAAAGCAAGTCGAACGCTGTGAACGCGATGGTGCCGGCTTGCTCATCCCAGAACCGGGGGCGGATTTTGTCGCCTTTGCGCCGCGTGGTGCCTACCCGACTTCATGCTATCCCGACTACCCGATTGGCGGGAGCGAACTGTTGCGCTATATCGATGCCTGTAATGCAGGGGCATTTGATGCGTATCTTGCCGACATTTTGGAGCGAGACAGCGATTAATAATGTTTTTAGGCGGGTAGGGCAAGGACGGCGTGGGGGGCAAGAGCGATTTGGATCGTGTCGCCAGCGTGAAGGTATGTCGTTGTTTGGAAGGGCGCGCTGAAGCTGATGAGATGCCCATTCTCTAAAACGCCTTCTAAGCGTGTCGTGCTGCCTTGAAAACGAGTTGTTGCCAGCACCATGTTTAAGTGTCCACCGATGGCGGTGCCTGTGTTGACTGTGATGCCGTCGGGGTGGATCAAGATCGTGTGCAAGCTATTGAGCTTTGGCGGGGCGATCCCGATTTTTTCCAAGAGGGGCGCGATGTGTGCGGGCGGATACAGATTGTTTAGCCCCATAAACTGTGCCACAAAGGTGGTGGCAGGATGATGATAGACCTCGGCGGGGGTCGCAATTTGTTCGATCTGCCCGTCGTTCATCACGGCGATCCGGTCGGCAATGGCGAATGCTTCTAGGCGATCATGCGTCACATAGACAGCGGTTAAGCCCACTTGTTTAATGATGTCGCGGACATCAAGCACAAGTCGATCTCGTAAGATGGCATCCAGCGAGCCGAGTGGTTCGTCAAGCATCAAAAGGCGTGGATTGGGGGCGAGACTGCGCGCCAGCGCCACCCGTTGGCGTTCCCCACCAGATAGGGTGGTCACATCGCGAGCATCCGCCCCTTGCAAATTCACCAGTGTCAGCATCTCTTGAATCCGACGTTGCTGTTGCTTGGGATCGACATGATTCATGCGTAAGCCGAAGGCAATGTTTTGGGCGACGGTCATGTGCGGAAACAAGGCGTGATCTTGAAACATCAAGCCGAAACCGCGTTGGTAGGGCGGGGTAGTCGCCAGTGATTTGCCGTCAACAGCGATGTCCCCTTGATCGTGGGTTTCCAAACCAGCAATGCAGCGTAACAAAGTCGTTTTGCCGCACCCGCTGGGACCCAACAAACACAATATTTCACCGGTTGGCACATCAAGGTCAATATCTTTGAGGACGGCGCGTTGGGCAAAAGTTTTGTGGAGTTGCATGATCGCTAACATGGTGCTGACTTTTCATGGTGCTTAATGGACGAAGGACGACTCATAATTCACTGGTGCCGATGGTGCGCCCGCGCTCGATCACGATCAAAGATAGGGCGCAGACGATGATCAGCAAGACGCTCATCGCCAATGCCTGTCCATAATTGGAGGCACCGGGTTGACCCAGTAAGCGATAGATCACAATGGGCATAGTAGGGGTATCGGGGCGGGCGATGAATAGCGACGCGCCAAATTCGCCCATGCTGACGGTGAAGGCGAAGACCGCGCCGACCAACAGCCCTCGTAGGATGAGGGGTAATTCGATAAGGCGCACGACGCGCAACGGTGACGCCCCCAAGCTTTGGGCGGCATCCCCAAAACTCGGCGGGATGGCACGGAGCGCGGGTAAGACATTGCGCACGACGAAGGGCAGGGCGATCAGCGTGTGGGCGATGGGGATCAAGATGATGCTTGTGCGTAAGTTGAGGGGTGGTTCATCAAGCGCGACCACATACCCAAAGCCGATGGTGACGGCGCTGGTGACGAGCGGCAGCATCAGTAAAATATCGAGTCCGCCTAGCAACCCGCGTTTGCTGCCCCGCAACGCATAAGCGGAGAGGACACCCAAGCCTACTGCCAATATCGTTGTCACCAGCGCGAAACTCAGGGAATTACCAATGGCGACCAGCGGTGGTGTGAATAATACCGATCCGCGCGGGTTGGTGCCGAGCAAACCAAAATAACGCAGCGTGACCCCCTCGTTACCATAGGTGAAAGCGCGCAAGATGACAGTCGCCAGCGGGGTAAATAGGAGTGTGATCATCAGGACGATGGTGCTGACGACGGCGATTTTTTCGCGCAGTGATGTCGCACTGCGCAGGGGGCGCGTTGTGGAACGCAGCTCGACGATGACTTGGCGCTGAAAACGGGTATAGATCAGCATCAAGATGAACGTGAAGCCAATTTGGACGAGCGATAACGTCGCGGCAAGGGGTAGGTTGAACAAACTGGTCGCTTGTCGATAGATCTCGACCTCAATGGTGGCGAAACGCTGCCCGCCCATGATTAAGACAACGCCAAAACTGGTGAAACAAAACATAAACACCAACAATGCCGCTGCGGTGATCACTGGACGTAGCAAGGGGAATTGAATTTGCCACCATAGCCCCCACCCGTGCGCGCCCAACAGCGCGGCTGATTCTTCGATGTGGTTGCTTTGATTCATCCAAAAGCCGGTGATCAAGCGGAGCGCCACCGAGTAATTGTAAAAGACATGGGCGATCAGGACGAGCGTTAAGGTGTGGTCAAGCTGAAGAGGGGCTTCGGTCAACGAGAACATCGACATGAGCAGATCGTTGACCAGCCCTCGCTCCCCAATCAACCCCGAAAACGCGACTGCTACGACGGTCGTCGGCAGCACAAAGGGCAACAGTGACAAGGACAGCAACAGCTTTTTGCCGCGAAACTGCCAATGTGCGAATACATAAGCACTGGGGATCGCCAGCAGGAGCGTGAGCGCGGTTGATAACGCTGCTTGCATGAATGTGAAACTGAAAATCTGAAGATAGGTGCGGGACGCGAACAGCGTGACCAGTCCGCTGCTGTCGAACACCCCATTCGGTGCCAAACTGACGGCGAACAGAGTGACCACTGGATAGACGAAAAATAAGCTCAGGAACAGGAGGGGTACAAGGGCGAGCAGTAAACGCGCCCGCCCTTGTGCTGTTTGTGCGCGATGATTCACCGTAATGCGGTTTCCGTCCACGCGCTGAGCCACTGTTCACGGTTGGCATCGATCGCTGCTATAGGCATGAGGATGGGGGAGTCGGGAATAGCGGCGTATTCGGCGAAAACATCCGGCAGAGGCACCGTTGGAATCACGGGAAAGACGAACATTTGCAGGGGCATATCCGCTTGGAAGGCATCGCTGAGGAGAAAATCGATGAATTGCTGTGCGCCTTCGGGATTGCTGGCATTGGCAAGGACACCTGCGAATTCGACCTGCCGAAAGCAGGTATCAGGTGCGACGATGGCGCTCGTCGGGGCAGTTTCTACAGGCGGGTCGGCGAAAAAAACTTCCGCGGGCGGGCTGCTGGCATAGCTCACCACGAGCGGTCGGTCGCCTTCACTACCGGCACTGCCGCTGAATTCGCTATAATAGGCGGTCGTCCAATCGTCAGTGATGATGACATCATTGGCGATTAGGTCGGTCCAGTAGTCGAGATAGTCATAGTCGTCGTCCTCTTCCCCAAATACGACGATGGTCGCCAGCAAAAATGCTAAACCGGGGGACGAGGTGGCTGGATTTTGCACCGCCAAAAGCCCTGCATATTCGGGAGCGCTCAAGTCTGCCAGTGATTGGGGTAGGGCGAGATCATTTTCCTCAAAATACGCGACATCCACATTGAGGCAGACATCCCCGTAATTGATCGGGGTGACGCGGGCTTCGGGGTCAAGTAAGAAGGCGGGATCGACGACTGCCAATGCTGGCGATTCGTAAGGCATAAATAAGTCGGCTTCTAAAGCGCGGGTAAGGAATGTATTGTCAATACCGTACAGTACATCTCCCAACGGATTCTCACGGCTCAGGATCGACTGATTCACCAAAATACCTGTATCTCCCAAGCGGAGAATCTCGACGATCAAGCCGCTATCGGCTTCAAATTGGGCTAAAACGGCTTCACTGACGTTAAAACTATCGTGGACGACCACCCTAACCGTTTGAGTTTGAGCGGAAGTAGGGCGGACAACGCATAGTATAGAGATCACCAACAAGAGAACAAGTTGTTTCACAGGACACCTCATCATAGGATTATGTCGCTGTGCCACATGAGGGGAACAAAAACCCCGTAATATGGGGCTGTGGTGGAGAAAATCCAACACTCCCTCCGCCGGCATGAACCGGATCAGGTCAAAGGGTCGGTGCGGCACTACGCACCCTCTCAGCCCGCTTGACACAGACTCCCCCGGACGCTTGGCAAAAGCGTTCGATTAGTGTACAGGCAAGGGATAGCCACTGCAAGACACAGCCGAGATTCTGATGTTGTTTTCACACTTATGCGATAAAATAGCAAATGCGGTCGGTTGCTCTTTCAACAAAACCGCGTTATTGTTTCCCGACGGATCAGAATGTATTGTCAGTTTTTCCGTGCCACTTCGTGATGAGGCAGATGGTGGTGACGTGCTTATACACCACTGACCACAATGAGGAACGTTTGTGCTTAAATTAGGTGTCGATAGGTCAGGTTGGGGAGTGGATCGCAACGCTTCATGAAACAATTTGTCCTTGATTATCTTGCCAATGAACTGAGCAACTCGACACGAGTTGCAAATTTTCTGCGCACCAGTGATAGCGCTGATTTGTTAGTGACACTTGCCGATGGCAAAAAAATCGGTTTGTGTGTGATCAATCGCGCTATTCGGCTGACAGAAATACGTGACCGGTATGCTTGCAATACCAAACAACGCATTTACACGCTCTACATCATGGATGGGCGCATGATGCCCGGCGATAGCACCGAAGTCGCCCCACCTCAATGGATGTCAGCGCTTCATACGCTGACCAATGGGCGGGTTTATGCCTATTGGTGCGAGGGGCGCGATGTCAGTATTCGCCCGTTTCACATGGAGTGGAAATGGGGCGGTAGCCCGCGTAGCGTTGAGTATGGCGACGAAATTGATGTGAACTCGGTACGCGGGGAGTTTTTACAAACGGCGACCAAGGATATTGATGGTGAATTCGCCGCCGCTTACTTTGGCGAAGGGGCGTTTTGGAAACAACGACAGGCGGGCGAGGAGACCCAGTTCAATTATTCATGGCGGAACTGGTCGTATGGTGGGGCGCGCCGTAGTACGGCGAGCGAAACGGCAGAAGAGAGTTGGGAAAGCTGGGAAGAATTTGAACGCAAATATGAGCCAAACACATCTGGGGGATGGGATTGGTCAGGGCAGCAGCCGCGCCAGCCTCCCCGTAAAGAGAATCGTGAGGCGGGTTATTACGCGATTTTGGGTATCCCCGCGACAGCTTCCATTGATGAGGTGAAACAAGCCTATCGGCGTATGGCGCGGGCGTATCATCCCGACATGCACCCTTCGGAAAAGGAAAAGTACACCGCAAAAATGGCAGATATCAACACGGCTTTTGAAGCTATCATGAAGGCACAGCGTACCTAGCGCTGGGCAACTGTGTTTTGGGTGGGTTATAGAAAGAGGGTTTTTGTATGAACAATGTGATTCGCTGGGGTATTTTAGCACCGGGTGGAATTGCCCGTAAGTTTGCGACCGGTTTGCAGTCGGTTCCTGATGCCAAATTGGTGGCGGTTGGCTCCCGCACACAGGCGAAGGCGGATGTTTTTGCGGCGGAGTTTAATGTCCCGAATCGTCATGGCAGTTACGAGGCATTGGTGAATGATCCCGAAGTCGATGTTATCTACATCGCTTCACCGCACCCCGCCCATTTTGACAACGCCATGCTGTGTTTAAATGCGGGCAAGGCTGTTTTATGCGAAAAACCTTTCGCGCTGAATGAAGGGCAACTCACGACATTGGTGCGAACAGCGCGCGAAAAACAAATCTTCTTGATGGAGGCGATGTGGACGCGCTTCACCCCAGTGATGACAGAGATTCGTGACTTGATCGCGGCGGGTGCGTTAGGTGATTTGCGCTTGGTGCAAGCAGATTTAGGCTTTCGTGCCGAATTTGATCCACAACATCGGCTATTTAACCCCGATCTTGGGGGTGGTGCCTTGCTTGATGTCGGCATTTATCCGATCTCGTTTGCCTCGATGTTGCTGGGCGAGACCGCCGATATCGTCTCGACTGCCGAAATTGGCGTCACTGGGGTAGATGAGCAATCCGCCTATTTGCTGAATTATTATGAGGGGCAGATCGCCGTGCTTTCCAGCGGTGTGCGTACCCATAGTTTGGTGGAAGCCGCCATCATGGGCACCGAAGCCATGATTCGTATTCCGTCCCGCTGGTATATCCCCCAACGCTTTACCTTAATCCCTTCTAAGGGTGATGCCCAAGTGATTGAGCCACCCTTTATCGGGAATGGTTATAATTATGAAGCGGTCGAGGTCGGTCGCTGTTTGCGCGAAGGCTTGCTCGAAAGCCCGATTATGCCGCTAGATGAAAGTTTAGGGATCATGCGGATGTTGGATCGGATTCGCGCACAGTGGGGATTGGTTTATCCGGCTGAACGCTGATCGGCAATCACCATCCCAAGCTGATCTGCCACCCAATCAGGCGCTTCCATCGGGATGAAATGCGAATATTGGCGGGCATAAACATCATGCCCATGTGCGAAATAATGGGCGAGATCGGGCGCAGTGGGCGAGACGCTAAAATCAGTGTAGTCCTCGTTGGTGCGTTGACGCCCGCGAAGAATCGTGACTGGGATTTGAATGGTGGCGATCTGCGGATAAATGTTCGAGGCTGAACCATACCGATAGATTTCCGCCTCAAAAGAGGGATCACAGGCGAGCGTATAGCCGTCTCCTGCGGGATTGGGCACCAGCCCATACTGACAATAATCGCGCACCACCTGTTCATGCCATTGTGCGAACGGTGGGCGCGTTTTGAAACGGTCAAACATTTCTTCGGGGGATGCCCATTCGCGGCGACGTTTGGCAGTGTAATGGGCAAAGTCGGTCAACCCGACATAATTTTCTGGCGGCATGATGACCGGATCAATCAGCACCAGTTGGGCAAATAACGAGGGGCGGGCTGCCGCTGCTGCTGTCAGTGCGTGCCCGCCGATAGAATGCCCGACGCCGATGATTTGCTTCCAATGAAGATGGTCTGCCAGCGCAATGATGTCGTCCGCAAAGACATGCCATTCGGGGGAGTCCGGGTTATTGCCACTGTGCCCATGCCCTCGTAAATCCAGTGCTAAACAGTGCGTGCTGTCCAATTGGGCGATCACTTGATCCCACAGGCGGGCGTGAAAACCAGTGGCATGAACAAAGAAGAGGGTTGGCGAATCGCCTGCCCATTCGTACAGCGAGAGGTTGAGATCATGAATGGAATACATGTGGTGGGTAGGCATGGACGCCTCCTGTGATCTGTTTTTGATGAATTAAGGTAACTGCTCAGGCTGAAAAACGGTCGGTAATAAAGGGAGAAATGACCGTTGGCGGCAAATAGGTGGATATTCGGCGCGCGAACCTTTATGTTAAAGAACGATTGACAAGCGCCTAATCCACCCCTACATCCACGTTTCGAGGGGTATTTCCCTGTTTTCTTCACATCTTCATGCCTCCTTATTTATTTTATTCTGTTTCTATACCTGAGTAGTACGCCAATGTCATATTGTATGCACGTTCTAAAAAACACCCCAATTGTAGGGGCGCGCAACGGCGCATCCGCGAATTTATGCCTACAAACCGACGCCTCGTTGGTCGTCCCTATACAGAGAATCGCGTTTTTGCGCGCTGATCTGGTCAAAAATTAGAACACATTTTTAATGTGACATTGGCGAAGATGCTGTTGGCGAATTGATTTTATCTAGGGTCGGCGTGTCTTTTTTGTGGAGGCGCAAGGCATTGCGCCCCTACGGATCGCCCCTACGGATCATCTCCTATTTTGATTTGCCAACAGCATCGGCGAAGTAGTTACGAATTAAGTTGGTTTGAAACTGAGGGCGCTGTAAATACCCTCTAAAAAACGGCTAGGACGCAATAATAAACGACGGGTATTCACAAATCCGGCGGCGGTTGCCATCGGCTGCCATGTGCCATACGACAATGGAAACGGCACCCAAGTATTGCCCCTATCGCTTTCGTATTCCACCAAAATGAATCTGCCACCTGGCTTCAGTAGGCTCATGATTTGCTGCAAGACGGGTTGTTTATCACGCACAAAATGCAGCGAATTTGCCATGATGATGCCGTCTAATGGCGGTAACTGAAGCGGTTGGGTGAAGTCTGCGACCTGAAACTGGGCTGGCATGTGCGGGAACCGTTGGCGCATAGCGGTTTGATTTCCCTGAAGGGCATGTGCGCTTTTATCGAGAACATGAATTTCTCCCGGGCTTTCAAGCAGGTCTGCTAAGGCTAATGTGAACGCCCCGTCTCCAGCACCAAAATCTGCCCAAACCCCATTTGATCCCTCAATACCATTTTTGAGTAGTGCGACATGGTCTTTATGATCCAATGCCTCTCCCTTATACTTGTCTGGTGATCGATAATTTTTTATTGGATAGCCAAAGGAACCTTGTGAGATGTTAACTTCAAAATTGCTTCATCCCCAAATTCTACATGTTTTGGGTGGTTCTGGTCATGGTGGCAAAGTTTTGATCGCTGATGGCAACTACCCCTTCAATACGCGGGCGCATCCGGCTGCGGAACGTGTGTACTTGAACTTGTCACCGGGGAAATTGTTGGTCAGTGACGTATTGGAAACGCTGATCAGCGCGATCCCCATCGAATCGGTAGATGTGATGACGACCGATAGCGGCGTAGAGCCGGAGATTTATGCGGATTTTCGGAGCTTGTTGCCTTACCTGACCCTGCGCACAGCCAATCGCTTTGCATTTTATGAATTGTGCATGGATAAGGATGTGGCGTTGGTCGTTGCGACGGGTGATCAGCGCTTGTATGCCAACATTTTAATCACCATTGGGGTGGTGAAGGCATGATGTCGCAAAAGAAACTGCGCGTTGGGATCGTTGGCTTAGGATGGGCAGGCGAGCAACATCTGATCGCCTATCAACGCTTACCCAATGTTGAAGTGGTTGCGATTTCGGAGCCATATGCCCAAGCGCGCGAACGCATTGCCAGCAAATACATGATTGCCGCTGCCTATGAAGATTATCATGACCTGCTTGGTCACGAAGATCTGGACATCATCAGTATTGCTACGCCTAATTACTTGCATTCCCCGATGGCGGTGGCGGCGTTAGAGCAAGGCAAGCATGTGATGTGCGAAAAACCAATTGCGCGCACGGCTGCCGAAGCCCAAGCGATGGTGTTGGCGGCACAGGCGGCGGATCGCACCTTGATGGTGGCGTTTAATCATCGGCAGCGTGGGGATGTGCGGTTGTTGCGTGCCCATGTCGAAACAGGGGCGTTAGGTCATATCTATCACGCCAAAGCTTTTTGGTTGCGGCGCGATGGCATCCCCGGCATGGGCGGATGGTTTACCTCAAAAGAACGTGCTGGGGGTGGTCCATTCATCGATTTGGGTGTGCATATGCTGGATATGGTCATGCACATCATCGGCGAACCGAAGGTTGTTTCCGTCACTGCTGCTGCCTATTCTGAATTAGGTGGACGTGGCTATGGGAGCCGTGGAGATGCCGTGAAAGACAATGCCCGCCCAATGGATGTCGAAGATTTTGCGACGGCATTCTTGCGCTTGGAAGATGGCAGTACCTTGACGCTGGAAGCCAGTTGGGCGATGTATCGTGAACTGAACGATCACTTTGGCGTCCGTTTGTATGGCGCTACAGGGGGCGCGCTTCTGGATGTCGTCAATTACACCGATAAGGACACCTTGACCTTCTTTGCCGATGTGGCAGGGGCACCCGCTACCATCTCCCCGAAAAATCCCGAAAGTTATGGGCATTTTGGCGTGATTCGTGATTTTGTTGAGGTTATCCGCAGTGACAATTTTAGCCAACAAGACGGGTCACAGGGCTTAGCGCGCGCCGTCATTTTGGAGGCGAGCTATAGGTCGGCGGCATTGCAGCGGGAAGTTTTGGTCAGTGAAATAACAGCGGAACTGATTTAGGAGGGTTATTCTTGCAGTTTGACCCATTCACAGATATTCGTATTGTCGAAACGCAACCTGAATACTTTGAACGTCTCGCGCATCTTCAGACGATTTTGTTTGGGGGATTGACCGCCGAAGAGTTGTTTACGGTGGCGATGTACCAACAACAAGTACGCGCCTTCGCCGAAGGACAACTCACGGCTTTGGTTCGTGTTCATGGCGAATGGGTTGTGGCGGGCGCAACCACAACCCTACGCACGAATCATTTTTTTGACTCGGATGCGTCATTGTATTATTTTGATTTCATCGGCAGAGGCTCGTTATCGACTCATGAAGCGGATGGTAGCTGGTTGTATGGGATCGATTTAGGGGTACACCCTGATTTCCGGCGTATGGGGATCGGGAGTCGTTTATATGCTGTCCGGCACGCGCTTGTGCAAAAATTAGGCATATGTGGGGAATTAGTTGCCGGGCTACTGCCCGGCTATGATACCTACCGCCAGCGTTACTCGGTTGCCCAGTATGCCGCCCGTGTCGCCGACGGAGAACTGATAGATCCGACATTGACGATGCAACTGAGCAATGGTTTTCATTTGCATAAGTTGTTGCAAGGGTATGTTGTTGATGCGCGCTCGGACGATACGGCGACTCTGTTGATACGCCGCAACCCAGAGCGCTTGGATGATGAGAATGCTTGCCGACTGTGAGCGCCGTTCCAAATGGTTAAATGACCCGGACTGGTGTCCCTACTTCGGCAAAATTGAAAAACCATTCTGCTTCTGGGGTTGGTAGATTAACACACCCGTGACTCATCGGGCGACCGAAGCTGTTGTGCCAGTAGGTGCCATGAATGCCGTAGCCTTGATAAAAATACATAGTGAACGGCACTTGCGGCAAGAAATAATCCGGTCCCGACATGTCGGTGGCTCGATATTTCACATAAACCGCGTAGTCCCCAAGCAGAGTGGGCGTCGCTGGCAAGCCTGTTGAGGTGAGGTGAGTGCGCACCAACACGCCGTTTTCATACGCATAAATGCGTTGATCACCAGTGGAGACGACAATGGCTTTACCGATATTGGTTGGCGGCGGCGGGGGATTGCTGGGAACATAGACTCCCGTCCCCGGAATGACCAAGGACTGCCCCGGATAGATCAGATCAGGGTTGGTGATGTTATTCAGCGTGAGGATATCTTCCACCGTGACGCCGTACTGCCGAGCGATGAGCGCAAGTTCTTGCCCCGGTTCGACAATCGCGATGATGGTGGGTTGCGCCAATGGGGGTAGGTCGATCATGTTGAGTTCAAAAACGCCATCGGCGACCTCGGCGCTGACATCCGAGCGCAGGCGATTCAAAATCACCGGAATTTCTACAGCGCGACCGGGTACGCCGATTTGAGGTGCGATATCCACTTGGGATAACAAACGCACAAAGCCATTTTGTGCCGCGCCGAGGTCGATCTGATAAGTAAGGCGCACGCTCGTGTTGGTCAGGGTGGTTTCAGCGGTCTGAAGCGTTGCCTCCAAGTCAATAGTCACGCCGATATCGGCAGGGGAGATAAGCCATTGGCGCGCGCCGTCAGTCAGGGTGAGTTGTTGTGGAGGCAGATTTTGGCGAAGCGTGGCGGCAGCAACATCCTGTGTCAATCCGCCGATGCTCACATTGGCTATTGTGACATTATCGGCAATGCGAGGGGGCGATGCCAATAATAAGAACGCTAAGCCGAAGACGAAAGCAAACGACAATCCCACCGCTAAAAAGCCGGCGATTAACGCATAAAACTGCCAAGATCGTGCGCGGCGTGGGGCAACTTTCGTTCCGCGCGGCGCGGGGGATGGCGGACGACGGGTCTGGATCGGGCGTTGAGAGGGCTTGTTTGATGGTAACATAGGTTTAGTGTAGCATAATTCGAGCGCATCCTAGCTGATGCTCCCCCAACGCTTGCCCTACTTTTTGGGCGATCTGAGGATGTTATGAGGTTTTGGGTTTAATATTGTTCCGACGTCGTCCTAGAACTAGGGCGATAAAGCACACTTGAAAAATGGATGAGTTGCGAAGGGGTGCGCGAGATGGCTATTGCGCGAGATGCGGCGCAGATTGCAGAACAACCTGTCGCTGATGATGTTGTGTTGCGAGCCGAACACCTGCAAAAGAAACTCAAAATGGGTGAGGTTTCCGTTCACGCCTTGCGGGATGTCACATTGACGGTGAAACGTGGTGAGTTCTTGGGGATCGTCGGTCCTTCGGGGAGTGGTAAATCGACGCTTCTTGGTTTGATTGGCGGCTTGGATTCGCCAACGTCGGGCAAAATTTACATTGATGGCGTGGATATCACCCATATGAATGAATCCCGACTGACCGAGATTCGGAATGAGAAAATTGGCTTCGTATTCCAGTTTTTCAACCTCATTCCGACGCTCACAGCTTTGGAAAATGTCGCCTTGCCGGGGCAATTTGCGCAAAAACGGCGCACAAATCCCCAACGTCGCGCCAAAGAATTGTTGGGCATGTTGGGTTTGGGGGATCGGTTGCATCATCGACCTTCCCAACTTTCGGGCGGGCAACAACAGCGCGTTGCTATTGCGCGGGCGCTGGTGAATGAGCCGCCTTTGTTGTTATGCGATGAACCGACCGGCAATCTGGATTCGGAAGCGAGCAACATGGTGATGAAAATGTTGCGTCAAATTCAACAAACGACCCAAACAACGATATTGATAGTGACGCACAATATTGAAGTGGCATCGCAGATGGATCGCTTGATCACGCTAGTGGATGGTCAAATTGCAACGGATGTCGATCCGCGTTCATCAGCCCAACAAGTTGCGGTCAGCCTGCTGAAGGATAAGCGTGCCACCAACGAATTTATGGTACTGTAGCGCTAAGATCACAAAATACATCAGGGGCACATCAACGAATGTGCCCCTGATGGGTGCTACGACTAGTAATTTAACGTGAACAGCTCGGTCAAGCTCCACGAGTTAAAGGTTTCACCATCAACCCCGATTTCTAACTGAGCATAGGCGTCTAAGGCACCTGTCAAACCAGTGGGGAAATAGGCGTAAGGCACGAAGAACCAAAATTCTTCCCACTCCGAATTATCAAATGAGGGGGTCACCACATCTTGGACGGTGAGCGCTCCATCGCTTGTTTGAAAGTCGGTCGGCGCTTCTGAACCATCAATCGGTTCGCCGCTTTCCCAATCTAGGAACAAGGCTACTCGAACGGGAATAGACCGATAGCCGATGATGTTGATATACCCATAGACCTTCATGCCGACCTCGCCATCCTCAGTCGTATTGTGTTC
>JBBRTY010000037.1:0-25008 GCA_038248285.1 Aggregatilineales bacterium | reverse complement strand
GGGTTTTGAGCTTAATCCCATGGATAGGTGAATAAATACTGCAATGGGGAGGGGGCGCTGACCGAAGGTCAGACGGGGTGGGGATAATCAAATCTGTGATTCACTGAAATTTGGTAACTGCTCAGGGTGAAAAACGGTGGGTAATAAAGGGACAAATGACCGTTGGCGTCAAATGGGTGGATATTCGGCGCGTGAACTTTCATGTTAACGAACGATTGACAAGCGCCTAATCCACCCCTACATCCACGTTTCGAGGGGTATTTTCCTTTTTTTCTTCACGTCTTCATGCCTCTCTGTTTATTTTATTCTGTTTCTATACCTGAGTAGTCACAACTTATCGTTGATTTTCTGGGCACCGTTGAGGTGGGTGAATTTCGCTTTCTTCAGTTTTTGGACGGTGGCATTACCCCGGTCAATGGCGGCGCGCAGTTAGTCGAACCGTGTGAGCGGGTTCGTGGTGGCTTTGGGCAGCGCTGACCGCTTGTTTGGACTGGGCTAAGGTGTCAACCGCTTCATTCAAGAGGGTGATGATCGTTTCGTTGCGACGGGGCATAGCACGGGAGATTACGCATTGTTCACCAGCCTCTTCAATTTTTCATGCGTTCGCCCTGCTATGATGGATTACTTGGGTTGACAAGGGCGGGGCGCGTCGTTAAACTGCATTCATTCCAAATGAATTAAATTCACGGAAAAACACATGCCCTTACGTCGGAAACTGCTCACGAGTTTCATTGGTGTTGCCTCATTGATTTTGCTGGTTGGCATTACTGGCATCATTATCTCATTGACTGTCGCGTCATCCTTTGGCACTGTGCTCTCGACGACGGCTCCTGCCATCGGGGCATTGCTGCGCGCCAGTGCTGCCGCTGGCAATATGCGTGAAATTGCCTATAGCTATAGCTTCCTCGCCGTCAATCTTGATTCCGCAAATGCTGAAGATGTCGCTACCGTTGACGCTGAATTTGTGTTGTTGATGGCGGGCTTGGATGAATACCGGGCAGTGACACAGCAGCCCACCTATTATGAAGACATCGCCTCTAGTGCCGACGCCCTATACCAAGTCATCTTGGAATTGATGCGTTTTGCGGACACCGGGGTAGCCAGTGAATTGATTGGCAATCAGTTTGAAGCGGTCGAAGCGGCGGAATTGACCTATGATACCGCTTTAGAAGAAGCGTTGAATGTCGAGACCTCAACTTCCATCACTTCCATTAACACTTCTGGTCAGATAGCCTTGGCGGGTGCCGCCATCTATATCGTCGCTATGATCAGCGGGATACTCATTGCGATCATCCTCGGTGTAGTGGTATCGCGCCAGATCGTCAACCGCGTGCGCCAGCTTCAAACTGTTGCCGAGAAAATGATGAGTGGCGATTATGCGCAGCGGGCACAGATGACCACCGGCGACGAGATCGGGCAATTGGGCAGCGCTTTTGACATCATGGCAGCGTCGATCCAGAAACGCGACGAGGACTTGAGCACCATCAACCAAACGCTCGAAAAGCGCGTGGATGAGCGCACCCAAGAATTGCGCGCTGCCACCCTCGAAGCGCAGGAAGCCAGCCGCTTGAAGGATGAATTTTTGTCGCTTATGAGCCATGAACTGCGAACACCGCTGAACGCCATCATCGGCTTTCAGGGGATCGTGCTGATGGTGGGCGGGGTCAGTGAGCGCTCAAAGCATATGCTTCAGCGGGCACAGGCGAATGCTGACCGCCTGTTGGAACTGATCAATGATATTCTGGATGTGAGCCGGATTGAGTCCGGGCGCTTGGCGCTGGTCAACACGGATGTGGCGCTGGTGCCGTTTATGCAGCGGTTGCAAGAGCGCATGAGTGTTCTTGCAGACCAAAAACACTTGGCATTCACGGTAGATGTGGGTCGCTCTGTCCCCGAAACGATTTCGATTGACGAAGACGCGATCACCAAAATCTTAACCAACTTGCTTGGCAATGCCTTCAAATTTACCGATCACGGCAGCGTTAAGGTGCGGTTGAATCGGAGCGGGGATGATTTGGTGATTGCGGTCAAAGACACGGGGATAGGAATTCCCAGCCATATGCAGCACATCATTTTTGAGCGTTTCCGGCAGGTCGATGGCTCATCGACACGGACGCATGGCGGCAGTGGGTTGGGGTTGTCGATTGTCCAAAAGTTGTGCTTTGCGATGGGCGGCACGGTGCAGGTAGAAAGCGCGGTCGGCGAGGGGAGTACCTTCACCGTCGTCTTGCCGCTGAACCTATTGGAAACAAGACCAGCAGACGTGCAGGAGCTTGCCTCATAATGGCTGAATTCGATATCAATTTACTCATGGGGCATACCGTCCTTGTGGTAGAAGATGAACCGGATAGTTTGGAAGTGGCGGTTCTGTTGCTGGAATTGGTCGGCGTCAACGTGGTTACGGCTACGAATGGACAAGAAGGCTTAGAACAGGCACGAAAGCATAGACCCCTGTTCATTATTTCGGACTTGTCGATGCCCGTGATGAACGGGTGGGAGATGATCCACCAATTGAAGAACGACCGCACGCTGATGGATATTCCCGCCGTCGCACTGACGGCACATGCAATGGTGGCAGACCGAAATCGAGCGTTGGCGGCGGGTTTTCACAACTATCTTACGAAGCCTCTGCGTCCGACGACATTTGTGAATGAGCTGCTTAATTTGATAATCGATACGCCAGAAATCGCTAAGTTAGTGGAAATGAACGGCTAGGGTGATGATGGAAAATTGGCATGTGTTGATCGTGGAAGATGAACCGGACGGTCAAGAGGTTGTTCAGGGGATCTTGAGTTATTTCAATATTACAGCGGATGTGGCGTTTACGGGGGATGAAGCGCTGCGACTGCTGACGACGCACACCTACACGGCGGCAGTGATCGACATAGGCTTGCCGGGGATGGACGGTTTACAATTGATACGCACCATCAGGGCAGAGGCAGCGCTCAACCATCTGCCCTGTATCGCCATCACGGCGTATCACACTTCCCAATTGAAGAAGGATGCTCTGCAAGCGGGGTTCAACGCTTATTTTCCTAAGCCATTGAACGATACCCACTTCATGCAGGAACTAGAGCGGGTGGTGGCGGAAGGGTGAGGGCGATTTGCGGTTGATCGCGCATCTTGTTCGCATGGCGCGCGCAGCGCTCACGCTGTTGCTATGGGCATATGCCTTTGTCATTATGGGTTATCTTGGCTTACGTGCCGTAGTGGGGGATGGGCTGTGGTGGCTATCATGGCTCAATAATTTTGCCCCCTATTATTTTTTGCCGCTGATCTTCACCTTGCCGTTAAGTTTTGCATTGCGCTTTAAACGATCCGCACTGGTACATGGGTTTTTGGCATTAGTCGCGACCATTTGGTTGCTGCCCCGCTTTTTGGATACCCCGTTTCAGCGTGTTGCCCGCCTTAATGAGTCAGAACGCGCTTTGACGGTGGTCACGTTCAATATTAGGGGTGACAACCCCCAACTTGATTCTTTTTTCAGTTGGCTACGATCCACGAATGCCGATATTGTGCTGCTACAAGAAACCCCCGCAAGCTGGACACATGACGGGATTCCCCAACTGCTCGATCCTTACCCGTATCAGGTGAGTTTGCCGATTGGGGCAGGGCAATGGGGCGAGGTGATTTTGTCGCGCCAGCCTATCGTTGGGCATGAACGCTATCGCGTGCAGGGCTTCCCGCATGATCGTATTGAGATCGAGTGGGCGGGGGAACGGATCGCCATTTATAATGTACATATGGTGATCCCGCAGCGGGCAACGGCGCGTTTGACGCAACGATTTTATCGTAATTACTTGAATATGATCCTCAAATATGATGATTCCATCCGCAACGATCAGATCGATGAGTTGCTGGCGCTTTTAGCCAACGAACGCCTGCCGTTTATTGCGGCGGGGGATTTTAACACGAGCGATAATGCCGTTGCCTATGAACGGATCGCGGCACGCTTGCGGGATAGTTTCCGCGAGGGTGGGCGGGGTATGGGGTCCACATGGCCCCATGCGCGCGTGGCGGGTTTGCCGTCGTTTATCCCGCCGCTAATCCGCATTGATTATGTGTGGCATAGCGACGAGTTTCAGACGTTGACGACATTTGTCGGTCCGCCTTTGGGGTCGGATCATTTGCCAGTGATCGCCAACTTGGTCTTGCGGGAGTCGCCGTAGAAGAATCGAAAGTGCCCTCGCCTGATACGTTTCCGATACGGCACAGGGTGTATCCTGCTATCATCCTTATAAATCACACCCAAAACCAACAGTTCTTGATGACTATTCAACCGAACTCGACGTTTCCCGCTTTTCACACGTTGCCCCTCGGCGCGATCCGCCCGCGCGGTTGGCTGCGTGCCCAATTGAATCACGATCTTGAGCATGGCTTCGTCAGCGTGTTGGATACGCTTACCCATCATGCGTCCCGTGACCTCTTCAAAGACCGCATCGAGTCGTCCGCCGAGCAATTCGCATGGTGGGATTCGGAAACGCGCGGCAACTGGTTGTGGGGCTATACCCTGATGGCGTTCCTCGCCGACCAACCGGAGCATGTGGTGCGCGTCAAGACGTTGCTGCATGATCTCAAAAATACCCAAGACCCCGACGGCTATATCGGCATTTATTCCCCACAATCGCGTTATCAGCATCGTGGGGGCGAAAACGACGCTCGAAAAAGTGGTTGCGGTTTATGGTGTGCTGCGTCCGGCATTGCTGAAGGCGTATCAAGAACACTATGCGGCGGCGCACAAGCTGGTTGATTTCCCGACGCGGCGCGTATTGCGTATGGTCATCGCCGAAGAAACCGAGACTGTGGCGTGGGGCGCAGCGGCTATAGAAGCTTTGGGCGGTATGGAACCCGTTGGTGAATGGGTGGCTCACTTGCAAGCGTATTTGAGCGCGGCGGGTGGCATCACCGGCGAAGAGCCGATCCCGGTGGTGCCATTGGCTCCGGCATTGCAAACTGAAGCGTATACGCCGGACTTTTTCCCGCGTCGGGATGCCCGTTTTGTCCAACAGGACAATTTTGTGTTTCCACCCCACGCCGTCGCTCGCACCGATGGGGTGAGCGATGAAGAAAAAGTATTGGCGTTGATGTGCAAACGCACCCTCGAAATGGATGTGCCCGAAGTGATGGCACGTATGATCGCCGAAAGCGATGGGCAACCATGGGAATACTTTGTCGAGATGGCGCGCCAGTTGTGGGATGAAGCCCGCCACGCCATGATGGGGTCGGTCTATCTGCAACATCACGGCATTGACTGGAAGCGGGAGGTGCCGCTGCATCCCGGTTTCTCGTTGCGGTTGAACCAACACATGACCGCGTTGGAGGCGCACTCGGTGTTGTACACCATTGAGCAAAGCCTGATGCCTGCCGATACAGGCAAGAAATACGAATGGGTGACGGCACAGGGCGAACCGCTGGCGAAATTATTCCAAGATTACGATTGGGCGGATGAGGTGCTGCATGTCCACATCGGGCGCAAATGGGGATTGGCGTTATCGGGCATGACGCGCGCCGAATTTGTGGCGATGGGGCAGCGCAAAGCGCTCGAATCGGAGCATGTGCTGGAACAATACGCCGATCCCGAAAAACAGATCAACTGGTGGGACGGCTTCGTACAAAAAGTATTGGGGCACCCGTCGGCGGTGGCGGGGCACGATTTCACGACCGCTGACCCTGTGTATCGGGCGAAACCGACGGGAATTAGGGCAAATATCTAAATAACGGCTGTCTGCCTCAAACTCAGTTGTCTGCCAGCATTCGGCGCTTGTCCACAGAATGTTGATGGGAGTCGGGATCATCAGGGTGCAGTAGACTGCACCCTGATGGTAACTAGTGGTGAAACTATGCTGACCGGGGGGTCACACTATCCCATCGCGGGAACCAGTGTTATCGATTCTGGCTTGGTGATTTCTAAGCTCATGTCCGCGCTTGAGTCCATCATGCCGGTCATGTCCAGAATGTTGGCGAAGTACAGAACGAGGTCGTTGGCTTTTTCAGCCACATAAACGCCCGTACCATCAAACACGAGGTCTACTGGATTGCCGAGTTGCGATTCGGGTCCGGTAATGTGCAACGACACAGAAACGTTGCCATTTGCCATGCTTGCGCCGGGGATGGCATAGATGTGACCGTCGGCGTTATCGTCGGCTGAACCCACATCGGTGACAATCACCGTGTCGCTGGCGGCATCATAATCGACCCCATGCAGATTGATCGTCACGGCTTTACCAGCAGCATTGCTGTGAAGAATGACCGCACTCGGTCCGCTCATGCCCATATCGGTCGAGAAATTGGCGTAAGCGAGGAGCGCGCCTGTCGTACCAGCGGCGAAAAGCGTGTCAATTTCTTCTGCATAGTGGATATCCCAAATGCTGCCGCCCGCAGTCCCCAAATCGTTGATGAACAGGATGGGGGATACATCGCCTTCGGCGCTGAGGCTGAAGCCTTTGATGTTGTTTGCGCCGAAATTGGCGACCAGAACCAAATCCATGGCTTCGATAATTTCGATGCCTTTGGGGGCAACCAAGCCAGCATTGGCGGTGCCGCCAATCATGCGCGACCCCATGCCGATCATCATGCTTTCGGCGGCACCCATGCCTTCGACCACGACGATGCCGCCTTGTCCTTCGGCAACATCAACGGTGGCATAAGCGGTGCCGTCAGTGGTGAACGCCACACTTTGGACGCTGGCGATACCCTCAAATCCAGTAAAGTAATGTGCTGAAAGATAGGCTAAGTTTGCTGTACCTTTCAAAGCAACTTACGCCGAGCCGTGACTCAATGGATTTATGCCCATGCCCATTTTCATCTTTTATTAATTTTTATATTTCCATAAATTGTCCCCCTATCGCCTAAAATTAAGGAAAAAACAGCGCTGGATTGCCCCCTTTCTGATCCGCGTTAGGATTTATCCTAAAATGAGAATGCGGAGAGTCTAGTGCGCCCAACTGACGGCGACGGTTATTTTCATCCTCATCCCAAATGAAACCCGTAGGGTTGCATCAATGTTGACATAATCACTATTCCATCTTAGAATAGCCCTATTCTGAGATGGAATAGATGCGATGTCGATACTTTTCCCTGATGAAACGATCCTCGGTTTGTTGGCTGCCCGCCCGCGTCATGGGTATGAACTGCTGGATTACTTCCGTGCCGATCAGACGCTTGGTCGGTTGTGGACTCTGAGTACCAGCCAACTCTATGCCGTCTTAAAACGACTCGAACGTGAGGGGTGGATCAGCGGGCACGAAGTGGTGACGGACAATGCGCCCCCGCGCACCGAATACACGCTGACGGTTGCGGGGGAAGCGCGCTTACAGGCGTGGTTGGATCAAACACCGCTATCCGCCAGCATTCGCCGGATTCGCGTGGACTGCCTGAGTCGGTTATTCATCGCGCAGCAATTGAAACTGCCGACGACGCCGATCATCGACCGTCAATATCAGGTGTGTTCGCAAAAAGTTGTCGCCCTGATCGCCCAGCGCGACCAAGCCATGCCGGGCATGGACAGGGTGACCTTGGATTTCCAGACCAGTCAATTGGAGGCGGCGCTGCTGTGGTTAGATCGGTGCGTGATGGCGTTCGAGGAAATTCCTGAGTGACCTGAAACAAAGGAAAAGAGTGACTACTCAGGTATAGAAACAGAATAAAATAAATAGGAAGGCATGAAGACATGAAGAAAAACAGGAAAATACCCCTCAAAACGTGGATGTAGGGGTGGATTAGGCGCTTGTCAATCGTTCGTTAACATGAAAGTTCGCGCGCCGAATATCCACCCATTTGCCGCCAACGGTCATTTCTCCCTTTATTACCGATTGTTTTTCAGCCTGAGCAGTTACGGAAAAGAATGTGATGAACAGAAGAGTATCCTTCGGCGTCTTGATGATTGTGCTGTTATTGGCGTTCAGCCCCGTACAAGCGCGGCAAAATCAGCCTGTAACCGTATTCGCGGCGGCGTCGCTCACCGATGCTTTTGAAGCCATCGCGACTGCCTTTGAAGCCGCAACACCGGGAGTAGCCGTGTTGTACAATTTCGCTAGTTCGTCCGACTTGGCGACACAGCTTAGCGAGGGTGCCCCCGCTGATGTCTTCGCCAGCGCCAACAATCGGCAGATGCAGGTGGCTGTGGACGCTGGACGGATCGCCGGCAGACCGCGCACCTTTGCCAAAAATCGTTTGGTGTTGATCGTGCCCGCAGACAATCCCGCCAATATCACGGGGCTGCGCGATTTGGTCAATGACGGGGTGCAACTGGTGATCGCGGCGGAAGGCGTGCCCGTGCGTGACTATACCAACACCCTGCTGGAACGACTCGTCGCGGATGCCGCTTATGGCGAGGCGTACCGCGCGGCGGTGTTGGCGAATGTCGTCTCGGAAGAACAAAATGTACGGCAGGTGTCGGCGAAGATCGCCTTAGGGGAAGCCGATGCGGGGGTCGTGTACGTGTCGGATGTCACACCGGATATCGCCGATCAGGTGATCGCCTTCTCGATCCCCGATGCGCTCAACACGATTGCCACCTATCCCATTGCCGTGACGGATGCCCCTGCGAGTCCCGAACTGGCGCAAGCGTTCGTGGACTTTGTGCTGTCGGATGTGGGGCAGGATATCCTCGTGGCGTGGAATTTTGTCCCGAGCCGGATCGTAAAGTTGCCGCATATTTTCAACTAAACGAGAAAAAAGAGGTGGCAGAGGGTAGAGTAGCATCGACGCTGATACCGCAACGCTCGAAGACTTGCTGAATCAAACAGCAAGCGAAACCCTGATCCCCGACCCGTCCGTGTCGTACCCCTTCCCAGCAATCGCCTACGACGACTCCGCTTCGTCATGGACGCTCACCCAAAACAGTGCCGATGCTGCGGATGGACTCTACAAGGGGCTGTTCACGCTGGCATTGACGACGGGATGCGCCAAACTTACGGTCGTGAGTCACAATGTCGTCACGCCCGACGACGCTATTCCCGCACGGTATCAGGTGTGTGGCGCGCCCAGTTTCACCAATGTGGCGACGATCACGACGTTGAATGGGAAGGACATCACGAAGCTGGAAGTTCGTAGCAAGCAACCATTTACGGTGACTACTCAGGTATAGAAACAGAATAAAATAAATAGGGAGGCATGAAGACATGAAGAAAAACAGGAAAATACCCCTCAAAACATGGATGTAGGGGTGGATTAGGCGCTTGTCAATCGTTCGTTAACATGAAAGTTCACGCGCCGAATATCCACCCATTTGCCGCCAACGGTCATTTCTCCCTTTATTACCGATCGTTTTTCAGCCTGAGCAGTTACCATTTACGATGAGTGTCAAGCTCAATGAGACTGGGTGTGGCGATACGTCCGACTGGGTAGCGACATATCCGACTTGGGCTGGTTTGGCGATTGGGGCATACGGCGAGTATTACTGCGATGTGGTAAGCGGTCACCACACCCCATCCCCCACTACGGCACGTAAGCCAAGATAACCCATAAGGGCAAAGGCATATGCCCAAAGGATGCCAGTCAAGGCAGTGCGAAAAAAGCGAGTCGCCAATCGACCCGCGACTGAAATCGTCACCACTGCCTGTAGCCTCTACCTATAAAGCGCGCAAGCACCCTCATCACGGGCGCGCGGGGGATCCATCCGGCAGCCGCGCCTGTGTCCAATGCTCCACGACATCGGTACACGGATGCGCCGCTGCTAAGGCTTCATTGATCTCGATCCCCAGCCCCGGTTGATCATTCGGATACATATACCCATTGCGTACTTCTGGGCAACCGGGGAACATCTCATAAACCAACGGCGAAAATCGGCACCATTCTTGAATACCAAAATTGGGTGCCCACAGATCAAGATGGAGATTCGCCGCATGACCGACGGGCGAGGTATCCCCCGGTCCATGCCATGCGGTGCGAATGCCATAAATCGCCGCATGAATCGCAGTATTACGCGCTGGGGTGATGCCCCCCATTTGGCTGATGTGCATCCGAATAAAATCGACCCAACGATTTTCGATCACCAAACGCCATTCGTGGGGATTGTTGAAGAGTTCCCCCATCGCGATGGGCGTGGCAGATTGGGCGCGCACCTGCTTGAACCATTCAATGTCTTCCGGTGCCAACGCATCCTCCAAGAAAAACAATTTGAAGGGTTCGACCGCCTTGCTGAAGCCGACCGCATCAATCGGCGAGAGGCGTTCGTGAACATCATGCAGTAATTCGATCTCGTCCCCACAACGCACGCGCACGGTCTCTAGCAGTTTCAAAACACTGCGCATATACGATTTCGGATCGTAATAAACGCCTTCTAAGGGGCTTCCGGCAGGTGCTGATCCTTCGGGACGCACATCGCGCGTTGGGATACCCCCATACCCCTCTACTTGAACGCGCACATAGCGATAGCCCTCAGATCGGAAATGCTCAAGGTTATCTATGACTTCATCGGGGGTACGTCCGTCAGCATGACCATAGACCGCCGCCGCCTCGCGCGATTTGCCGCCCAGCAATTGGTAGACCGGCATCTGCGCCAGCTTGCCTTTGATGTCCCACAACGCCATATCCACGCCCGAAATGGCATTGTTCAGCACGGGCCCATTGCGCCAATAGCCATTGACCATCATCATCTGCCAAAGTTCTTCGATGCGCTGGACATCGCGTCCGATTAAAAAGGGCTTGATATGATGTTCCAGCGCCGCACGCACGGCATGAAAGCGTTGGGTGAAGGTGGCGCATCCCAGACCCGTGAGGTTGGGTTCAGAAGTCAAGAGTTTGACGATCACCAAACGCTGCCCCATGGGTTGCGTGGTGATGACTTGGAGGTCTCGAATCGTAATCGGTGCCATAAGGATGATCCTTTGCTATAAAGTGGCGAACTGTATATTGTAACTCCTACGCGAATGTGACATTAAAAACCTGCTCTAATCTCTGACCGGATCCGCGCGCAAAAACGCGATTCTCTGTGCAGGGACTCGCAATGTCCATGACAATCAAAACCGAAGGCGGCGTCCGTTTGTGACCACAACTTCGCGGACGCGCCGTTGCGCATCCCTACATTTGCCCGTTGTCTAGGGGGATTTTCGACATTTTTAGAACCGCAGCCTGATGTGACATTGGCGCAGTACTTATCAGCGCGCGTAGGGAACCCAAGACTTCCGCCGGACGAATCCCCCCTGCCCGCTCAATGGTGATCGTGCCGAAGTCTTCCGCCTCGCGAATGTAGCGCGTCGCCGTCAACAAGACAATGGGCAGATCAACCATGCGCGGCAGGGCACGCACCGCTTCGATCAGTTTGAAGCCATCCATCTCTGGCATCACCAAGTCCAACAACAGCACATCTGGCGGTTGCTCGCGGATCAAGGTGAGCGCTTGGGCACCATTATAGGCACACAGCACCGTCGCGTCTTGCCGGATCGTCTCTAGCCCGCGCTGCACCAGTTGCACAAAACCGATGTCGTCATCCACGATTAGGATACGCCGCACTCCCGCCGCCCCGCCGATGATCCGAAGGAGTTCGGCAAGTTGTGCCGTCGTGAACGGCTTGGGCAAGAAACCTTGCACCTTCAATTCATCCAACATCGCGGCGGCACTCGGCAAGGTGCAATGAATGACGGGCACGGTGATCGCCGCTAAGCGTCTGGTCGGTTGATGGGCGGGCGTATTAACGATCACGGCAATCGGTTGATGCAGGTCGAGGGTAGTTTGTAATGACTCGGCGCTGTCATCGGCGATTTGGATCACTTGATGTGGGGCGAGATAACGCCGAATCAGCGAACCCACCATCGGATCGCGGTCGATCACCAAAACGGTGGATGCCCCACCCGTCGTCGTGTTGACGGGCGCAGGCGCTTGCCATGCCCGTGACGGCAACGTGAACGTAAAGGTCGAACCGACGCCCTCGGTACTTGCCACTTCGATATAGCCGCCATGCCGTTCTACAAAATGTTTGCAAATCGCCAGCCCCAACCCCGCCCCACCGTGACTGCGGCTGAGCGAGTAATCCACTTGATAAAATTCGTCGAAAACATAGGCGATCTTGTCCGCCGGGATGCCCAAGCCGGTATCGTTGATGCTAAACGCCACCCCGCCCGCTTGGGCGCGCACCATCAGTTTGACATCACCGCGCTCGGTGAAGCGGTAGGCGTTGCTCAGCAGATTCAGCAGCACTTGGCGGATGCGCGTCCGGTCGATCTCAATCTCCGGCAGTCCCGCTTCCACGGTGGCGGCAAACGTCAGCTTGCCATCCCGAAATAAGTTGGCGCACATGGCGACCGTCTCTTCAATAAACAGGGTCGGATCGGTACGTTCGAGGTTGAGCGCAAAGCTGGATAGTTCGATCTGGCTGAGATCGAGGACATCATCAATGAGGGACAACAAGTGACGGCTACTAGAATACACTTGATACAGATCGCGCGCCAGCTTGACCGGAAAACGCCCATCGCCATACACTTCCGGCGTCAAGGTCATGATCTCGCTAAACCCCAAAATCATATTGAGAGGGGTGCGGATCTCGTGGCTGATGTTGGCGGCAAACCGTTCTTTCATGCGCCGCGCTTCCTCCGCTTGACGTTGCGCCGCCACCAGTTGCGTGCCCAAGCGCTGCATATTGGCATAGGCGATCTCCAGTGACCGCAGCGTCCGCGTCAGTTCGGCACGATGCAAGCGCGTTTCCTCCAATAAATCATCGGCGCGCTGCTGCATCGTGCTGTACCATGTCACCGCCGTGTATAGGGTCGAGACCGACACCTGCATGACCGCCCCCGTCACGCTTAAGGTCAATGCCAATGCCGCCAAGCGCTCGGGCGATGCGCCCACGAGGAATGTGAACGAAAAAATCGCCAGCGCCGACACCCAATGAAAGGCACTGCTGATCATGCCCGTCACCACCACCAGCACCGCCCCAAAGAAGGGCAACCAGTCGGCTCCGGTACGCGCCATCGCTGTGAACAAGACGACATGCAAAACCATGATCAAGCCGTAACGCGCCAAATCAATGCGCCTCGCAATCAGCGCCCGCACCGCCAACAGCGCCAGCGCGCTGACCCCGATCAAGACAACGATATCGCTCGGAAAATTGCTATTCAACAAGCCCACATAGGCGATGCCCCCAAAAGCGAGCAACGTCACCCATGACAACCGCCGCAATATGTTCAGGCGCAGATCGGTCAGCGTATCATGAAAAAATGTCTGCTGCGAAACCATCAATCACAATCCAATTTTCTCTAATGCCGCCAACAGCGAGTCGCGGGTAATGGGTTTTGGCAAAAAGTAGGACGCCCCCAACGAATACGCCAGTTCCGGGTCGTTGATCACCGAACAGATGATCACGGGCAAATGGGCGATGCCGGGGGTGGTGCGTAAACGTTGGAGCAGTTCCCACCCGTCCATGCCCGGCATCATCAAATCGACCAAGAGGGCATTGGGTTGGATGTCCTGTGCCAATTTTAACCCCGTCAGCGCGTCCGCCGCCGCCAGCACCTCCAACGAGCGCCCCGTCAAATACCGTTGCAGCAAATCGCTCAAGCCGACATGATCGTCAATCACCAAGAGCGTGGCGCGGCGCGCCGTGAGCATTAACGTGAGACACGCATTTTCATCCGATGAACCAAATGACTCGATTACTTGAAAATGGAGGCGTTCGATGAAAGCGGCGATGACCGTGCTGATCGGCACCCGCGCGCTGGGGTCACGCGGGCGATAGCGCAGTTCCAGCGCAATAACGTCCCCCATTGCCGTCAATTGGATCCACAGCGGATGCGCTTCCGCCGCTTGAATCGTTTGGCTAAGCAAATGGATCACTACCTGTTGCGCGGCGGCTTGATCGGTGGCGATGACAATCGGCGCGTCCGGCAATGACACCTGCAAACGGATGCCCGATTGTTCGGCAAGCCGCGAGACCGCCTTGATCGCTGTCTCGATCATGGCGGTGATGTTGGTCGGGGTGAACTCATCAGGCACGGGTTCGCTCAAGGCTGGCTCAGCCATCACGTCCGCCGGATTGATCGCGTTTTGGCGGCGATACCATAGCAAATACCCGACTGTCTCGTGCCCCTGTCGCAAATCGCGATATGCCTGTCGCGCCGACACGCCGAGGTTGCTGGCAGCTTCGGGCACCGTCATACCGGCGACATAATGGAGGTTCAGCAGGTCATAAACGCGCCCCCCTGCCCCCCCGCTCTCGGGATTCAGTGTCTCGATGGCTTCTACCAGCTCCCGCCGCAAACGGTGTCCAGCGGCTTCACGCGGCTGCCCGATGGGACTGGTGGCGGCGAGTGGGTGGCGATTCAAAAAGGTGAAATCATACAAATTTTCAAGGACATCTTTGACATCGGCTAAAAAGGTTTCGGGCACATCGTGAATATTCATGATTGTCATCAACTTGTCACAAACTTGGCAAAAAAGACCCCATTCTTCAGAAAAATCGTGCTACATTCAGAATACCATGATCCGACGATGGGATCATGATAGCTATACATTCGACTTATGGAGGTAGGATTAGATGATTCAGAAGATTTTTCGCATGAAAGTTTGGTTGGTCGCTTCGGTATTGGTCTTGGCATTGGGTGTCGGCACGGTCGCCGCCCAAGACTTAAGTGGACAGCTTGAGATTTTCTCGTGGTGGGCGGGTGATGAAGGTCCGGCGTTAGAAGCGCTGATCGGTTTGTACACCACCGCCAATCCGGGCGTCGAAGTGATCAACGCGACCGTCACCGGCGGCTCCGGCGTCAACGCGCGTGCCGTCCTCAAGACTCGTATGCTCGGTGGCACCCCCCCCGATACCTTTCAAGTTCACGCGGGTGAAGAACTGACCGGTACCTGGGTCGCCGCAGAACGCATGGAAGACATGACCGCCCTGTTCACCGAACAAGGCTGGCTGGAAGCCTTCCCCGCCGACCTGATCGCGGCTCTGACCGTGGACGGCGCGATTTATAGCGTGCCCGTCAACATTCACCGCTCCAACGTGATGTGGTCGAACCCGGCGAAGCTCACCGAATGGGGCATCACCGCCCCGGCGACGTGGGATGAATTCCTCGCCGCTTGCCCCACCATTCAAGCTGCGGGCGTCACCCCGTTGGTCGTCGGTGAAGCATGGACCGTCAACCATCTGTGGGAAAGCGTCGCCGTCGGCGTCTTGGGTGCCGAAGGCTGGAATGGCATTTGGACGGGTGCTACTGACCCGTCAGGTGCAGAATTGACCGCCGTGTGGGATAAGTTCGGGGAAATTCTCGCTTGCTCGAACGTCGGCTCCGATTCGGCTGGTCTCTCGTGGCAACAAGCCATCGATCAAGTCGTCGCGGGCACTGCCGCCTTCAACATCATGGGTGACTGGGCAGCGGGTTACATGACCACCACCTTGGGCTTGACCCCTGGTGAAGGTTTCGGCTATTCGCCGTCCCCCGATACCGCTGGCACCTTCATTTGGTTATCGGACAGCTTCGGCTTGCCCGTCGGCGCACCCAACCGCGACAACACCGTCGCGTGGCTCAGCCTCCTCGGTTCGGTCGAAGGTCAAAATGCCTTCAACCCGCTGAAGGGGTCGATCCCGGCACGCGCTGATGCCGTCGCCGCCGCGCCTGATCTGTACAACACGTACCTGCAATCTGCCAGCGAAGACTGGGCGTCGAACACCTTGGTCGGCAGCCTTGCGCACGGTGCCGCCGCCAATGAACGCTTCGTGGGCGACTTTGGCACCATCATGGAAATTTACCTTGCCAGCAGCAGCAGTGCCGCCGCCGCCAGCGCGATGGCAGCGGTCTGCTCCACCAGCGGTGCTTGCGGCTAGTCTGTGCCCGCTCGTTTTTTGGGGACGATCTGTAAGGGTCGTCCCACCCCCCTTATTCCTATCATCGAGCTTGTCCTTTAAGTCGCCCGTGCCCATGCGCGGCGGGTGAATGACATGTCCTCGTCAAAAGTTGAAAAAGGAATTTTTTGATGAGAAGCAACCGCGACCGGTTGACCGCCTTCTTGATGTTGGTGCCCTCTTTGATCGTCTTGGGCGTGTTCGTCTACGGCTTTATCGTCCAGGCTATAGGCACGTCGATGACCGATTGGGGGAGCAATCCGGCGCAACCGCCCTTATCAGCGACGGTCATCAAGTCGTTTGTGGGGCTTCAAAATTACCAAAACATCATGACCGATCTGCTCGAATTCGGCTTTCGTAATTCGCTGATCAATACCTTCTTCTTCACCGTTTTCTTCGTGTTGGGCTGTTTGGTGGTGGGCATGATCCTCGCCCTCTTGCTCGACCAAAAAATCAAAGGCGAAGCCTTCTTCCGCACCATCTTTCTTTTCCCGATGGCGCTCTCCTTCGTCGTCACAGGCACCATCTGGCGCTGGATGCTGCAACCCAATGGCGGCATCAACCTGTTGCCCAAAACGTTGTTTGGGCTGGAACCGCTCACCTTCCCTTGGCTTAATTCGCGCGAGGTCTGGCTGCCCTTTGAGTGGCAAAATGTCCCCGCGATTCTCACCACTGCCGGCATTGCCGTCTTGGCATTCCTCGCCGTGCGCTTCGCGCTCAACCACCGCTGGCGCTCCATGCAGATCATGATCGCCGCCGCTGTGATCGTGGGCTTGGTCTTTTTCGCTCGCGTGTGGGATGTGATCTGGCTACCACTGGATACGCCCGATGCCGAAGCCAGCATTGCCCCCAAAGGCTTTAATGCCGCCCTGCTGGGGATCATCATCGCCGCCGTATGGCAAATGTCCGGGTATGTGATGGCAATGTTCATCGCTGGCATTCGCGGCGTCCCCGAAGAACTGCGCGAAGCCGCCCGCGTCGATGGCTGTAGCGAAATCAGCGTCTATCGGTTGATCGTGCTGCCCCAACTGAATCCGATCATCCTCAGCGCCATGATCATCCTCGGTCATATTTCCCTCAAAATCTTCGATCTCGTGTTTGCGATGGCAGGACCCGATAACCTGCAAACCGTCGTGCCGGGGTTGCTGGTCTATACCGAAGGCTTCCGCGAAAACTCCTTCGCCAAAGCCAGCGCTATCGCGGTGATCATGCTCTTTTTCGTCGCCGTCATCATCATGCCTTATTTGTGGTCACAGCTTCGTGAAGCGCGCACCAACACGCGCTAGAAAGGACTCCGCCTCATGATCTCTGCTCAGCAATGGCGGCGCACCACAGCGCGCACGGCAATTTATGTCGCTCTGATCGCCTTGACAGCGTTATTCATCCTCCCGATCTATATGGTGGTCATCACGAGTTTGAAAGACCCGGCGACGATCAACTTGCAAACCGCGTGGGACTTGCCCACCTCACTCCATTGGGAAAGTTTTGGCGAAGTGATCGAAGCCTTCGGCCCCCGCTTGCGCAACAGCACCGCCCTCGTCATCGGTGCCACTATCTTGTCCTCGGTGCTAGGGTCGCTCAATGGCTATGTACTGTCGAAATGGCGCATCCCCGGCGAACGCATCCTGTTCCCGCTGATCTTGTTCGGGATGTTCATCCCCTATCAAGCGATCTTGATCCCCCTGTTCGACTTCATGCGCTCGGTCAATCTGTACGGCGGCGTGATCGGGCTGATCATCATCCATACCATCTATGGGTTGCCGATCACGACGCTGATCTTTCGCAATTTTTATGCCGAAATCCCCGATGAGATGCTCGAAGCCGCCTCCATTGATGGTGCCGATTTCTTCAATATGTATACGCAAATCGTGTTTCCGCTGTCGATCCCGGGCTTTGTGGTCGTGATCATTTGGCAGTTCACGCAAATCTGGAATGAATTTTTGTTCGGCGTCACCATGACCAATACCGATGCCCAACCGATCACTGTCGGGCTGGCACAACTGGCGGGTGGTGAAGCCGTCAAATGGAATCTGCCGATGGCGGGTGCCATCGTCGCGGCGTTGCCCCCCTTGCTGATTTACATCATCTTGGGACGCTATTTCATTCGCGGTCTGCTGGCGGGGTCGATCAAGGGGTGAGGGCAGGGACAACGCACGAGAGGGTACTCGATATTCACAAAGGGTCACAAAAACACACAATGGGTTTATCCTCGGTAGGGGCATGATATATCATGCCCCTACATACCCATCCTGACCCGTTATCATCCGTCTGACAGGTTTCACGCGTCCGCCCTTAGGGGTGAGGGCAACACCGTAGGGGCGCAGCGTGCTGCGCCCTATACCCTTCATATTCATTTCCCACCCTCTCATATCGTCCTACAAAATCGTTAAAATGATCCGCGTAGCTGCCGCCCTTGCCATTGGAGTCGCGATCATGCCCGATATCTTGTTGAGTAGTTTTCAGCCCACCCCCAAGCTAGTCGTCCCACAAACCGTCATCACGACCCCCAAGTTCCCCGTGATCGATGCCCACAATCACCTTGCCGCACCTTTTGGCGGGGCGTGGGATGAACGCCCGATCACCGAGCTTTTAGACGCGCTGGATAGCGCCGGGGTTCAAAAGTATGTTGACCTTGACGGCGGTTGGGGCGAAACCCTGCTGCATCGTCATCTGGATCACATCAAAGCCAAAGCACCAGAGCGATTTTTGGTCTTTGGCGGCGTCGATTGGGCACAATGGGCACAGCACGGCGACCGTTTTGGGGAATGGGCAGCACAACAACTGCGGAAGCAAGCGGCACGGGGCGCGGACGGTCTCAAGATATGGAAACCGTTCGGGTTACAGGTGCGTGATCAGCATGATGCGCTGGTCGCCATCAACGATCCGCGCCTCGACCCGTTGTGGATGACGGCGGGCGAATTGAACTTACCCGTCATGGTGCATATCGCCGACCCCATCGCCTTTTTCGATCCGCTAGACACCACCAATGAACGATTTGAGGAGTTGAACGCCCACCCCGACTGGCAATTCCCCAGCCCGCCCTTTCCGGCATTTATGACCCTCTTGAACGATTTTAAGGCGCTGGTGCTACGCCATCAACACACCCTCTTCATCGGGGCACATGTCGGTTGTCACAGCGAAAACTTGGGGTGGGTCGGGCAGATGCTCGATGATTGCCCGAACTTTTTCGTCGACATCAGCGCCCGCATCAGTGAACTAGGGCGACAACCCTACACCGCGCGCCGCTTCTTCACGCACTATGCCGACCGCATCCTCTTTGGCACTGATGCGGGTGCCTCGGTGGACACCTATCGGTTGTATTATCGCTTTTTGGAAACCGATGATGAGTATTTTAACTACGGCATAAGCGCGCTCCCCACACAAGGACGCTGGCACATCTATGGGCTTCATTTGCCGGATGATGTCCTCGAAAAGGTGTATTTTCGGAATGCCCAACGGGTGTTATGGCACGCCCCCAGCTAAAAGAATGTGGGACACCAGGGCACGCTCATAGCCCTGTGTCCCACATTCAATAGGCACCCCCTGCCCGCTACCCCCGTTATTTATAGAGCGGCGTCGCGACCGGATTGCGTTCCGTAAAGCCGCGCTGGTGCCAATACGGATAAATCGTGTCGGTTTCGCTCACGGCGTCCAAACGGGCGACCTGCTCCGCGCTCAAATTCCAGCCGACCGCGCCCAAATTTTCAATGAGTTGTGCCTCATGGCGGGCACCGATCACCACGCTGGAGACGGTCGGGCGTTGCAGCAACCAGTTGAGCGAAACCTGCGCCACCGTCTTGCCCGTTTCGGCGCTGATTTCGTCCAGCACATCCACCACACTATAGAACCATGCTTCGGGGATGGCGGGACCTTCGCCCGCGCCCTGATCAATGCGACTGCCCGCTGGGATCGGCTGATTCCGGCGGAATTTCCCGCTCAGACGACCTTGTGACAGCGGGCCCCAAACGAGGGTGCCGACTTTTTGATCGAGCGCCAGCGGCATCAGTTCCCATTCATACTCGCGCCGCAGCAGCGAATAATGCCCTTGATAGCCCATATAGCGCGCCCATCCGTATTTGTCGGAGATCGCAAGCGACTTCATCAGGTGCCAACCGGAAAAATTTGAACAGCCGATGTAACGCACCTTGCCGCTTTGCACCAATGTCTCCAAGGCGCGCAAGGTTTCTTCGACCAAAGTCCGGGCGTCAAAGCCGTGCATGATATAGACATCAATATAATCCGTATTGAGGCGGCGCAAACTGGCTTCGCACGATTTCAACAGATGAAAGCGCGAGGTGCCGACATCATTGGGTTCATCGCTCATACGAAAAGTTGCCTTCGTGGAAATGAGCATCTTGTCCCGCCGTCCAGCAATCGCTTTACCGAGGATTTCTTCGGACAAGCCTCCCGAATACACATCCGCTGTATCAAACATATGCGCGCCGGCGTCCATACAAATATCCACCAAGCGGCTCGCTTCTGCCACGTCGGTATGCCCCCACTTGCCAAAAAACTCGTGGGTGCCGCCAAAGGTGCCCGTGCCAAAGCTCAACGCGGGCACATTAAATCCTGATCCGCCGAGAAGTCGGTATTCCATAATCGTTTCCCCTTAAATAGCGCTTGCAATCGTATTCATCATGGCGATTATAGCCATTCTATCCCCCCTGTGACAAAAGCCTTGGACTTACTAGGTTCGGTGTTTTACGCGCGCGCAAAAGCGCGAAAGGGATTATCGACCGTCAACTGGTGGATCGTCGCTTCGTCAATGCCAGCCGCGCGCAATTTTGGCAAAAAGACCTCGTTGAGATAAGTGTACGGCTTGGGGATTCCGCCGCGCGGTTCGGCGGGGGTGTACCAACCACGATCATGGCTCAGCAACAGCTGATCGCCCAAACCGGCATCCAGTACCCGTTGAATCCGTTCGATGTGGACGGCATCGTCATCGTTGCCTATCGAATCATATTCGATCCACGCGCCGCGCCGCGCGATCTCTACATGGAGCGCAAAATCAGGTTCAGCCTGTGTATGAATCCAGAGATAGCGCTCGGCACGATACCCCGCTGCTTCAATGATATCTAGTTGGTCTTTGACGACCCGCCCGCGAATCGTATGGCTACCGATCACAGCATCCGTGACGATGCCAGCGGCAGACGCGGCACGCAAGATTTTCGCCTCGGTGGGCGTGATGCCATCATCCCCGGCACTCAATTTGATCCACCCTGCGCGCACACCCGACTGCTCGATCTCGTCCTGCAATTCGCCAAGCATCCAATCGCGCAAAAAATCCATGCTGGCTTGCTGCGCCCATGCCGGGATCCATGGCTCACGATAAATGCCAGTCGGTACGATCAGCGGATAGGCGGTCGCATCGGAGACAGCTTTAAGGATATCCGCCCGTCGCCCAACCCCCACGGGCGTACACTCGACAATGGCGGAGATACCCAAGGAGCGTGCCCGCTCGATTTCAGGAGCCATCAGCGCAATCACATCAGCGGGATCGGCTTCGGCAAATCCGGGGGTATCCATGCTGCGCAAATCCACAAAAACATGCTCATGGGGCAAAATCATGCCAAGTTCATCAGCGCTTTTCGCGCCCATCGTGGTGATCACTTGTCTATGGTTCATCGCCCAACTCCTAATATTGTTTGTCCACATCCAACAGATTCTTTAACGGTTCCCCCGCCAAATAGTGCCCAATGTTCTCGATAAAAATCTCCACAATCTTAGCATTTTCCGTTTCGGCGGTGCTGGCAGAATGCGGGCAAATGATCACATTGGGCATCGACCACAAGACATCCCCAACGGGCAGCGGTTCCACCTCAAAAACATCCAGCGCCGCCCCGCGCAAGTGTCCACTTTGCAGCGCCGCCACCAGTGCCCCCTGATGAATAATGGCAGCGGGCGCAGAATCCCTAACCGGATAAAGCTGATCGACGTGGGCGACCACTTTTGACTGATCGCGCCGCGTGCCGATCACACGCATATCGAAAGCTTTGGCGAGGCGCGCCACTTCCTGCCCAATCTTGCCTAGCCCGATAATCGATAAGGTTCTGCCTTTCAGTTCATGGGTGGTGTGAGTAAAATCTCATGAACAATGCCCAAGCGCTCATCGTGGAAGATAACATCTTAAATAGCGAAGTGTTGCGTACCCTCTTAGAAACTCATGGGCTAGAATCGATCATCATCTCTTCCCCGCGTGAGATCGTCTCGGTGGCGGCACAGATGCCCAACCTGCGCATTGTATTCCTCGATCTTGAATTCCCCAATGCCAGCGGCTTTGAAACCAACCGCGAACTCATCAAAATGGGGTGGAATCCCCACATCGCGATTGTCGCCTACAGTGTTCACACCAGTGAAATCGATACCGCACGGCGAGAAGGATTCCACAGTTTCATCGGCAAACCGATCAACCCAGACCAATTTGCGGGGCAACTTGCGAAGATTTTAGCAAACAAACCGGTGTGGTCCATCCAGTAGCGACGAGCAACAGAGCGATAAGGGGCATGACGGATCATGCCCCTTATCGCTTTGGGCTTGCCAATGTTGACTTCAGAGCGATGAATCACGCGCTCACCCCCCGATAAAATCTGGTTTGATGCCATGCGCTTCGAGCGCGGCGGTGAAGGCGTCGAGATCGGGGGCGCGGATGACGACCGCCATCTCGCCCAAGCGCGCCCCCGTATAACGGCGCAATGCGGGCGTGTTGATGATAAATTCGAGCGTCTCTGGCGCAGTGGTGCGCAAAACCAACAGGCGCTCCACACTGACGGCAGTTGCCCCGCCGGGGGCAGTGGCGGCAACAGTGGCAGCGGTACGTTGTTCCAGCAAACGGGCGAGCGCATCGGGTAAGGGTTTATCGCCCAACGCCCGTTTGATGAACGCCTCAATATGCCCGATGGTGATCCCTTGCGCCTCGCCTTGGGCGATACCGGTACGATCCAGCTTATAGGTGTAGCCGTCACCACTGACCGCCATCCACGAACAGAAGCGCGCCACTTGATAGCGATCCGCCCTACTGACGCGCCGCGAGAGCCGAAAAGTCGCGTCTGGGGTGATCTCGATCTGAGCGGGCGCGTCGGCAGTGGTGGGCCACGGCGTCATGCCCAAGAAGGCACGCCCATAAGTCGTGAGACGCGCGGCGTCCGCCCCCAGATCGAGCAAGCCTAAACTATGGAGCGGCAGGGCACAGTAAAACTCCAGCAAGGCACCCTCAATGGAATGCCAATTGTCGATCCCGGTCAGCAATTTATCCGACTCATCATAGATATACCAACTGTCGAAATTACCATCGGGACGCTGAAAGTCGAGGCTGTCCTCATGGATCATCTCGACAAAACGGTCAATCGACCACCACTCTGTCGGCGGCAAGGTGTGGGTCATAATATCCAAGACGGTCGTCCGCGCGATGGCGGGGTTGTACTGGCTGAAACTCCCCGCTTCGAGGTCGATACTCAAGCCGGGGACATATAATAAATCGATATGGTTGCTGCCGCGCCAGGCTTCCGCCAAAACGCGCACTTGTTCGTGACGGGATTTGCTCAACCATTTGGGCGTCCCCGTGCGGGACGGGATCACCCGCCCATTGGCGACTTCGATTAAATCTGCTGCTACCCCTACCCCCAGTAAAAAGTTGAGGCGCGACTCGTCCGTCTTCAACAAATACGGCAAGATCGCTTCGGCGTCGGTATTCGCCAGCGAGTCGCCCGCAACCAGCGGGGTGCGAATGCGCAGATAAGCGAGGAGCGTGGTCATGTCATCGACCAACGAGGTATCCGCCGCTTGGATTTGGGTGACGGACTCGGCACTGAGCGGTTCTAAAGCGGGGCTGTCATCGTCACCCGCTTCGAGCGGCAGATCGGTATCGGCGGCGCTGGCGGCTGAGTAGCTGGTTTTTTTCAACGGTAGCACAGCGGCAAGATCGCTCGGTACGACGATCAAAGCAAGCAAACCACTATCGCCATTTTCAAACCCAAAGCCGATCAGCCCGCGATAGTACAGGGCTTCGGCGACGGTGGTGGGGTTTTTGTGTGGCAACTCCCGTCGGATTGCACCTTCGCCAAAACGACGGATTTCGCCAAAGACGCGCACAAACTTGGATTCGGGCATCTGTCCATTGGTGCCCAAGAGCAGATGAAGCGCCCCCCGCGCTTTGTCATCCAGCATATCCCAGACGGTTTCGGCGCGGACGGGGTCGGTCATGGCGCGGAAGAGCTGATCGACAATATCGCTGATCTCGGCACGGGGGCTAAGTTTGACAGACCACACCTCGACCAACGCGGTCAGCAGTGCCATATCGCTCTGTTGCAGCATTTGCAGGATATTCATCACAGTTTGACTTTACAGATTGGGGTTGATCGATTGCCTCTATTGTATCAAAAGGTGAGGAATTGGGGGCTAGGGGTTGGGGAAAACGAAAGGGAATCGGGGTATGATTAGAAACCATCATTTCCCTTTCTTGCAGGTGCCCGATGACTCCCGATGAACGGCTTCCCTTGATCGAAATAGTGCGCCAGTTCCCTGATGTCTTGGAGGTGGTGTTGCGCCCTCTATCCTCAGAACAATTGCTGTTGGAGGCTTTGCCCGGCGAATGGACAGTGGCACAGGTGGTGCATCACTTGGCAGATGCCCACATGAACGCCTTCCTGCGCTTTAAGTGGATTGTGGTGGAGGATTACCCGACGTTTAAGCCCTATGAGCAAATCGATTGGGCGGAAACCGCCGAAGCGACGGATACGTCAGTATTGGACTCGTTGGCGATTTTACGCGGGCTGCATCACCGGTGGGCGCGCCTCATGGACTCGCTGAGCGAGGCACAGTGGCAACGCAAGGGCTTGCATCCGGTGTTGGGTGAGATCACCATTGAGGAACTGTTGCTCGGCTATGTGCGTCACAGCCAAAATCATCTCGACCAGATCGCGAAAACGTTACAGGCGGGGGGTTAACAATAGAGACGGGGAGCGTGCTTCGCTCCTCGTCTCTGTGACTAGTCTTTAGATACTGTTGGCGGATCGATTTTATCTAGGGTCGGCGCGTCTTTTTTTGTAGGGGCTCCTATTTTGATTCGCCAACAGCATCTCTTTATTCAACAAGTGTTTGTAACTACACACCCCTCACCCAAAGCGAAGCGGCAATCCCTCTCCATAAGCGAAGCGGCGGGGCGAGGGACTTTCTACTGCGTTTCTCCCCTTCTCCAAAAGCGAAGCGGCTGGGAGAAGGGGTCGGGGGATGAGGGGTAG
>JBBRTY010000036.1:0-25105 GCA_038248285.1 Aggregatilineales bacterium | reverse complement strand
TTCGTAGAGAGGGGACTTTTAAGAACTGTCCTGAGCCGGTTCCTCCCCATTACCATGCACTGGGGAGGGGGGTGGGGATAATCACTGAAACTTGTTTCGTGCAGCGCTCGATGGTCTCCTTCGGGCGCTTTGTCTATCCCATAAAGGGGGAGGGTGATGGAGCAGAACCGCCTAACAGTGACGCGGGTATATACCATTGGACATAGTGGGCATGATGTACGAGCATTTTTTGACCTGCTGGATCGGCATCAAATCACGATTCTGCTGGACGTGCGGAGCGCCCCCTATAGTAAGTTTGTGCCGCATTTTAACAAGCAACTGCTCGAAGCCGAATGTAAGACGCGCGGCATAGAGTATCGTTATGGCGGGCAAGTCTTGGGGGGACGCCCAGAGGATGCTGAGTCTTATAGAGATGGGCAAGTGCCAGACCCCGAGATGGCGCGCGAAAAATACCTAAAACAGGTCGATTATCTGGCGATCATGAAACAACAGCCATACCGACGAGGGATCGCACGGTTGCTGGAATTGGCGCAGTCGGCGGCGGTGGTCGTGATGTGTAGTGAGGGCAACCCGGTTGAATGCCATCGGCATCACTTGATCGCGCGGTCGTTGATTGACCCGCTGGTGCGGGTGACAGCACAAGCGGTAGAAGTTGCCCATATCCTTAAAGAGGGCACCCTTGAGATCGTAAACCCGGATGTTTTTGTGGAACCGCCCAAACAATTGGAGTTATTTTGATGCCGATCCCTATGTTCACCATTGGCTTCACCCAAAAAACCGCCGAGACCTTCTTGACCTCTTTGCATGACCACCAAATCAGCGTGTTGGTGGATATTCGCTTGCGACCGGATTCGCAATTGGCGGGTTTTGCGAAGGCGCGCGACCTGCGCTATTTTTTGCGAGCGATCAATCAGTGTGGCTATGTCCATATGCCGTCCTTGACGCCGACGGATGATATTTTGGACACCTATCGCAAAGACAAAGATTGGGGGCGTTATGACATTGCTTTCAATGCCTTGTTGCGGGAGCGCAAAATCGAAGAAACGCTGGATCAGGGATGGTGGACGGGCGAGCGGGCATGTTTGTTGTGCAGCGAGTATGAACCTGATCACTGTCACCGCCGCTTGGTGGCAGAATACCTTGCATCCCATTGGAAAGAAGTTATTATTCACCATATCATATAGATAGTGTGTGACGGTGAATTATGAATGCAGGTTGGCAAGAGGTTTTGATCACTGATGTCACCCGTATGAAAGACGAGACGGTGTGCATCGCGGCGTTAGCATCAGATTTTACAGTGGTGCGCCCCGAACTTCCGCCCACGGGGATTGCCCGGAAATGGTTGTTTCAGCAGGGAAAGCAGATTATCTACCCACGCGCGGTTGTGCGCATGGAGCTGAAAGCGTTGGAACGGGTGACGCCGCCCCATCTCGAAGATTGTCATTGGGTGAACCCCGAAACGACCGAGTATCTGCGCGAGACGAGTGATGAGCGATGGGCGAAGGTGCTGTTTCGGCAAGCATTTCCGGCGGTGCGTGCTGCTTTTGAGACCGAAATCCTCGAAAACCGGATGTTGCGTCCGCAGACGGGCGCGCGATCATTGGCATTTGTGGCGGATGTGCATGAACTTCGCTTTGAGGTGACACAGAGCACATATGAAGTTGGCAAATTAGATTTTCGCTTGTTCTTCAAAGACGCCACTGGCATCCCCTATAGCCGATTGCCGATTACGGATTTGACGCTGCGCCAAGTGGTGAATTATCGGTGGGAAGTCGAGAGCCTAAGTTTGGCGGCGATCTCGGACGAAATCACCCAGATGTTGCAGGAAAAACTGGCATATTTGCGCTTAGGAGTTGGGCGACCATTTCTAAAGAACAAGAGCAGTGACTTTTATTGTTATTTGCAGGTCAATGGCATTTATACGATCCCTGATTATTTGCGCGGTGCCAAGTTTGAGGATTATCAAATCATGGGGGATCGGTAGTAGGGGATCGCGATGTTTGCCCGCGATCCAATTCCTAAAAATTGGTTACACCTACACGCTTGGTCACCGATCCCCCGACGCTGACCGTTTTTGACCGGGATGGCATGGTATAATCACGGTTATTGCGGCAATGAGAGGCGCTATGCCCTCTGGATAAAACCCTATGGGAATGTTTGATAAACGACTTGGCGTTGACCTCGGTACCGTCAATGTGCGTATTTACGAAAATGGACAGATTGTCCTCAATGAACCCTCGCTGGTGGCGTTGACCGCCGAGGATGAACGCATTGTCGAAATCGGGCAACCCGCGCGCGAAATGTTGGGGCGCGTGGATGACGAAGATGTCCAGATCGTGCGCCCGTTGAAGAACGGGGTGATCGCCGATTATGAAGTCACCGAAGCGATGCTGCGTTATTTTTTTGCCAAAGTTGCTGGGCGGATGCGCCTGTTTAAGCCGACGGTCATCATGTCGGTGCCTTATGGCGTGACCAGTGTGGAAAAACGCGCTGTGAAAGAGGCGGCATTGGCGGCGGGCGCACGCGAGGCGTTGCTGATTTGGGAACCGTTGGCGGCGGCGATTGGTGCCGGGTTGCCCGTGGGCACACCCGCCGGTGATATGGTCGTCAATATTGGCGGGGGCATCACCGAAGCGGCAGTGTTGACCATGAACAACATCGTGCGTGCCGAAAGCTCGCGCGTGGGTGGGTTACGTTTTGACGACGCCATCATCAGTTATGTGCGGCGCAAATATAACTTGACGATTGGGCAACCGACGGCGGAGTCGGTCAAGATTCAGGTGGGTGCGGCGCTCATACTTCCCGATGAATTGTCGATGGAAATGCAAGGACGTGATAACGTGAGTGGGCTGCCGCGCACGATCACGATCACGACGGGCGAAATTATCGAAGCAATTGAAGAACCATTGCGAGAGGTCGCCTCGACGGTGCGTGCTGTCCTCAGCCATACCCCGCCGGAACTGGCGTCGGATATCATTGATCGCGGGATCGTCTTGACGGGGGGCGGGTCGATGTTGCGTGGCATGGATCAGTTCTTGACGCGCGAAACTGGGGTGCCGGTATATCGGGCGGATAATGCCACGATTGCCTGTGCCGTCGGTGCCGGGCGCGCGTTAAACGACCCGGCAATCCTTCGGCGGCTGGCTCAAGGGGTGTAATTGAGGTAGAAGGTCATTCGTTGTAAGTGAATGACTGGATCAATGTATTGCACATGCACATCAGACGGTACTTTTAAGTTGATTGGGGCGTAGTTCAAAATCGCTTTTACCCCTGCCGTGACCAAGGCATCGGTGACGAACTGTGCTGCTTGTGCTGGGACGGCGACCATCGCGATTTTGATGGCGTGGGCACCGATCACCGATGGGATATCATCTACGGCATGGATGAGATATTTGTCGATCTGTTTACCGATTTTTTCGGGGGCGCTGTCGAAAATACAGGCGATATGAAACCCCCGATCCTCGAACCCTTTATAGCGGGCAATCGCGCTGCCGAGATCGCCCGCACCAACGAGCGCCACCTTCCACTCATTTTCAACTTTTAAGACCTGCCGAAGCTGATCGACCAAGAACGAGATACGATACCCCGTTCCTTGTTTGCCAAAACCACCGAAATGGGACAGATCTTTACGGATCTGCGCCGAACTGATACCCAGTCGTCTGCCCAATTCAAGCGATGATGTCACCTCATACCCTTCTTGCGCAAGACGTTCTAACGCGCGTAGATAGATGGGTAGTCGGCTGATGACAATATCGGGGATGCTCGACGCCATGAGCAAGTAGCGCTCCTCGTTATTCTAGTGATTGTGAAACAAGACTCGAACCAATATTATCAGTTCTTTATGGCTCACGCTAGAGAAGTTTTAACATTTGTGCGAAGGTATTGAAGGCATCCTCACCCCCAACCCCCTCTTCATGAAATGGAGAGGGGGAGAAAAGGGGCGTCATTGCGGCGTTTTTCAGAAGCGAACGCACTATAGAGTGGCGGATAGGGGCACCCGTTGGTGCTTTCGACACACTAAAAATTAGCCGTTCATTGCTGCCATGAGTTCGGTCAGGTCGGGCTGGAAGTCCAGCGCCAGCAGTTCTTCGACGGAGACTTCGACTTCGGCGGTATCGTTGTTGATGCCCGTTGTTAAGTCGCCACTGCCGAGCGCGGCTTCAAGCTGTGCCACGACTGCGTAATACTCAGCGGGGATGTCGGCTTCGTTGGCGGGGGCAAAGGTCATGCCGCCGTTGTTGATGTCTAGCAAGTAATTGGTGCCACCGAGGAATGCTGTGGGATCGCCGCCTTCGACCAATGCCGCGATCATGTCATACACGCCGTTGTCCACCCGTTTGATGGCACTGCTGATGATGCGATCTGCGCCGGGGGTTTCGCCGCTACCGAAGGTGGTGAAGTATTCATCAGTATCGACACCGATCACCCAACTGCCGAGCGTGGCAGCGGCGGTGATGCCGCCCGAACCGGTTTGCCCGCCACAGCCGAACAGCACGTCAACGCCTTCGCCGAGGAATTGTTCGGCTGCCGCGCTCCCACGATCTGGGGCTTCAAAGCTATCAATATAGACGCCAAGGATATCGACTTCTTTTTCGAGCAGCGATGCCATATAAGCGACGCCTTGTTCATAACCGACGCGGAAACGCACGACCGGAGGAATATCGACGCCATAGACGCCGCCGACCGTATTGGTTTCCGTCACCAATGCCGCCAATGCGCCGACAAGGAAAGCGGCTTGATCTTCGCGGAACTGAATGCCGACGAAATTGGCGGGACCCGCTTCGATATATTGATCGACGCCGATGAAGTACACTTCCGGGTGTTCGATAGCAGCCGCAAGGGTGGCATCATAAAGCAGATAGCCAACAACGACGATGGCGTCATAGCCTTCATCGATGCAGGTAGCGATATTGGCGGCATAGTCAGTTTGAGCGAGGGTTTCGATGAAGGTGTTTTCGAGCGCAAAGTCTTCCGCAGCTTGCACCATGCCCTCGTAGGACAATTGATTGAAGGTGCCATCGTTGACACGCCCGACATCGGTGATGAGACAGACGCTTTCAATCGGCGCGGGGGTAGTGTCTTGGGCGAAGCTGACGGGTGCGGCAACGACCAGCAGCGATAAAGCGGTGAAAACGAATAACCATTTACGAATATGCACGAGTTTTTCCTTTGAAGATTGAGAACAGTATGTCGGGGTTGGGGGGGGATGATGCGCTCAGTACCCCGTTATAGGAACGCGCAAGGGCGCATCCGAGACTTAAGTTTAAGGAATTATGGCTCAAAAACAAACCCCCCGCTTCTGAATAGATCGAAAGCGGGGGGAAGCACCACAGGGTGACGACAGCAGACAATTAGCCGCCCATCATCGCCATAACAGCGGTCAGATCAGGACGATATTCCATCGCGAGAATATCTTCGACACTGGTTTCAATCGAGAAGGTTTCGGGGTTGATGCCGGTGATCAAGTCACCGCTCGCCAACGCTTCTTGCAATTGAGCCAACACTTCATAATATTCTTCGGGGATGTCGGCTTCGTTGGCGGGGGCGTAGGTCATACCGCCATTAGCGACATCAAGGATGTAGTTGGTGCCACCGACGAAAGCATCCATGTGTCCTTCAGCCAAGGCTTCGACCATATCGTAGACGCCGACATCGACGCGCTTCACACCGCTGGTGATGATCTTATCAGCACCGGGGGTTTCGCCTTCGCCGAAGGTCGAGAAGTATTCGTCTTGATCGACACCGATGACCCACACGCCTTCGGAAGCAGCCGAGGCAATCGCGCCGGAGCCGGTAGGACCGCCACCGCCGAACAGCACGTCCACGCCTTCACCAATGAATTGTTGAGCCGCTGCCGCGCCACGATCTGGGGCTTCAAAGCTATCAATATAGACGCCGAGGATGTTCACATCTTTTTCGAGCAGGGCAGCCATGTATTGGATGCCTTGTTCGTAACCGAGACGGAAACGCACGACTGGGGGAATGTCGATACCAAAGACACCACCGATGGTGTTCGATTCGGTGACCAGTACTGCCAGCGCGCCGACGAGGAATGCCGATTGATCTTCGCGGAATTGGATACCGACGTAGTTGGCGGGACCTTCAAAGAGGAATTGATCGACGCCGATGAAATAGATATCGGGGTTTTCTTGGGCGGCAACCAAAGTAGCATCTGCCAGCAAGAAGCCGACGGTCACAATGGCATCATAACCTTCTTGAATGCAAGTGGCGAGGTTGGCGGCATAATCGGTTTGAGCGGTGGTTTCGATGAAGGTGTTGTCCAAGCCGAAATCTTCGGCGGCTTGCAACATGCCATCATAGGCGAACTGATTGAAGGTACCATCATTGACGCGACCGACATCGGTCACCAAGCAAACGCTTTCAATGCCTGCACCCATTTCTGGGGTGGCATCTTGGGCGAGAGTCAACGGAGCGACCATCAACATGGAAGCGAGTGCGGCTATAGCGAACAAATTCCGACGACGCATGTAACATTTCCTCCAAATGGTTGATTCAAAAAGTCAAAAAGACTTAATTCAACCTTAAAGATAGCATAGTCAGGTAAAGCTTGCCAGTGTATGGGCGCACGTTTTTGGGGCGTTCTTTTGGTGAAACTTCACAAAAATGGGAAGCATCCAATAAAGTGTTTGCAAATTTGCAACACTTTGCTAAATGTTCTCTCACCTTTGTCGACTATACTTCTGGGCATGGGTGGTCTTATAGGGAGTCTGAAAAGGTACCTAAACACCCGGATGCGTCTATGGTAGAGAGCCTTTTATGCACATTCGTCGTTCAATTGTGGTTTTAGCGTTGGTGACGTTGGTGTTGCCAGTGGTGATTTTTGCGCGTCGTGCCCAACGCGATGGCAACAGTGCCGATGCTCAATTGGCAGTGGAGTCGGCAACGCTCCAACAATATACAGTCACAGCGGGCGAGATTGAACTGTTGGTGTCGGCGGTCGGGGCGGTGGAGCCGGATCGCACCTTAAGCATGAGTTTTACTACGCCGGGGCGGATTGCTGAAATCAATGTGGTTGCTGGGCAGCGGGTGATGGCGGGCGATGTGTTGATGCGCCAAGTTGACGAAACGCAGCGCCTCGCGCTCGAGTCGGCAGAACTCGTGTTTGCGACGGCTCAACTTGAGAAAGAGCGTCTGTTGACGGGACCGACCGAGGCTCAACTGGCGGTGGCAGAGGCGAATATTGACGCCGCGATAGGGGCTTATAACAGCATCGCCAATGCGGTCACTGCCGAACGTATTCAAGCGGCGGAATTGAGCTATCAAGCGGCGCAACAAGCAGTGGTTGATGCTCAAGCCGAACGTGCGACTTCGGGGGGATCGCCAGAGTCAATCGCCTTATTGGATGCCCGCGTGGGATCGGCGTCATTTAATGCGGAGATCGCACGGCTGAATTTAGAGACCGCGCGGCAGGGCAGTTCTGCCCAACAAGGGGCGGCATGGGCGCGCGTCCAGCAAGCTGAAGCGCAGCGGGATCAAGTGTTGGCAGGGGCGACTCAAGCGCAACTAGACGCGGCGGATGTCAGCATGGCGCGGGCGCAGATAAACTTTGACCGTGCCCAACGAGGGCTTGCCGAGATGCAATTGGTCGCGCCTTTTGAGGGTGTCGTCGCCGCGCTCACTGCTGAAATTGGCGGAATTGCGGTGCCGGGTCTCACGGTCATCGAAGTGGCGGATTTAATGCCTTTGCGCGTGCGCGTGCAGGTGGATGAGATCGATGTCCGGCAGGTGCGCGCGGGTATGGATGCCCGTGTGCGGGTCGATGCTTTGCCGTCGCTCGATATCCCCGCACGGTTGGAATCGGTGGCGTTTACACCGACGATTGATAATGGGATCGTGACGTATGATGTCGAAGTCATTATCCCTGATGCTGACGCGCGCGTGCGGGTGGGCTTGACCGCCGAGGCGCAAGTGATCATCGAACGACGCGGGGGCGTGCTGGTGGTGCCCAATCAATATATTCGCTTGGATCGGCGCACGGGCGAAGCGTTTGTCCAACTGTTGCGCGTGGACGGGCGGATCGAAGAAGTGCCTGTCCTATTGGGCTTGCAAGGTGTGGATGCCAGCGAGATCACCTCTGGGGTACAACAAGGGGATGTCGTGGTCGTGGACTTGGGGAGTGATGCTGTTGGCTTTGGTGGGTAGCACAACACGGGTACGAGATCAGAGGGTGATGGTATGTTGAAACGGATTATCCGTTTATTGATATTTGCGGTCGTTGCGTTTTTTGTCATTGGCGGCGGTGTTCTCTACTTTCAAGCGAACCGAGAAAGAATCACAACCACCACTGCCAGCGCGCAAGCCGTCATCGATATGCTGGTGGTGGAACGCGCTGATTTGGTCGTGTCGATCAATGCGACGGGGGCATTGACGCCAGAGACCCAATTGCCACTGCTGTTTGAAGGCAGCGGTAGGGTCGCCGAAGTGCTGTTCGCCGAAGGTGACACGGTACAGGCGGGGGATGTGATCGCACGGTTAGACACCAGCGACCTGGACGCGGCGATAGCAGAAGCCGAGATCGCGCTGCAACTTCAGCAGATCGCCTATGACGCGCTGACTGCGCCACCGCGTGAGGCGGATTTGGCAGTGGCGGAAGCGGCGGTCAATGCGGCACGGGCTTCGTTGAGCGCTTCTTATAGCTCCGCCAACCCCAATGCCGAAGAACTTGCTGCGCTGCAAAGCGAGATCGCCCGTAATCAATTGTGGCAAGCACAACTCCAGCGGGATATCGCGGCGGGGCAGACGGGCTTCACACCGTCGATTGCGGGTTTCATCCCTGATGGGGTGGAAGTGCCGCAGGAAGTGATCGATCAGATCGAGGGGAGATTGTCGGGCTTGTTTCCCTCTACGACGGTTGACCCGGATCAATTTACGGCTGGTTTGACGCAAGCCCAATACGGGGTAGAAATCGCTGATGCCAATGCCGCCGCTGCTGACGAGTCCCCCGATGCGGGGAGCGTGGCAGGCGCGAATGCCGCCTTGGTTTCGGCACAAGTGGCGTTGGATCGCTTGACGAACGGGGCGGATGATCTCGATTTGCAAGCGGCGCAATTGGGCTTATTGCAGGCGCAGAACGCTGTCGAACAAGCGCGGACGACACGGGCGCGGTTTGTGTTGACAGCACCGTTTGATGGGGTAATCGCGCAGAATAACCTGAAAGCAGGCGAGATGCCCCCACAACAGGCGGTCGCTGTGCTTTTGGTCGATACCAGTGGGCTATATGTCGATCTGTCGGTTGATGAGACCGATGTGGTCGATCTAGTGGCTGGGCAACTGGTGGTGGTGCGTTTCGATGCCCTGCCGGATAGCGAGATTAGCGGGCAGGTAGCGGAGATCGCAATCACGCCGATTCGTGCCGCTGGCTTGGTGACCTATGCCGTGCGGGTGCGGCTTGACCCGTCCGATCAGCCGCTGCGCATTGGGTTGAGCGCGACGGCTACGATCACAGTGGAAGAACTGCTGGCGGTGATCGTGGTGCCGAACCGCTTTATTCGTATTGACCGCACGTCGGGCGATGCTTTTGTGACGGTGGAACGGAGCATCGGGCGGTATGAAGAAGTTGCCATACAATTGGGGTTGCGCAATGCCATCGAAAGCGAGATCAGCGCTGGACTGGCGGTAGGCGACCGGCTCGTGTTGCTGCCGCGTGGCACCTTTGACGTGTTTAATTAACGAATAACGAACGCACGAAAAGCAAAAAACTTGCACTGGAAGGCACGAAGAAGACAGCGCGCTGTCCTCTTCGCCAACCTGTACTAAGCCGATAACTGCCCGTGATATTTTAGGGAAAAGCACTGTGTTTAGACGACGCAATGGCAAGAACAGCGATATGCCGCCCGCAGAAACGCCCACGCGCAAAGCGGTGATCGAGATCGCCGGCGTGACCAAAACGTATAAGATGGGCGATATCGAAGTGAACGCCTTGCGCGGGATCGAACTCACGATTTACGAAGGCGAATTCGTCTCGATCATGGGTCCGTCGGGGTCTGGCAAAAGCACGCTCATGAATATTTTAGGGGCATTGGATCAGCCGACGGATGGCACCTTCAAACTGGATGGCGTGGATGTCAGCCGCTTGAGCGAGGCGGAACTGGCACGGGTGCGCAACAAGAAGATCGGGTTTGTGTTCCAAAATTTCAATTTATTGAAGCGCACGACGGCATTGCGCCAAGTGGAATTGCCGTTGATTTATGCCGGAGTGGGTGGACGGAGCAAACGCGCCAAAGCCGCACTCACTTCGGTGGGGCTAGGCAATCGCCTTGATCATTTGCCGAGCGAACTTTCGGGCGGGCAGCAGCAGCGCGTCGCCATTGCGCGGGCGCTGGTCAATGAACCCGCGATGATCCTTGCCGATGAGCCGACGGGCAATCTTGATTCGCGCAGCGGCACCGAGGTGTTGCAGATTTTTCAACGCTTAAATCGCGAACAAGGCATTACGATTGTGTTCGTCACCCATGACTCGTGGATCGCACGGCATACAGGGCGGGTGGTGATGTTGCGCGATGGCATGGTGGTGGCGGATAAACCGATCCCGCAGCCGTTGGTGGCGGGAGATGACGAACGACCCTCGATGGAAGACGAAATGGAGAGTATTTTGCAGACCGTGTATTATGGCGGCGATGCGAAGGAATACAATTAAACGGAACCAAACAGAAATCACGGATTAGGTTTGGTGCCGTAATGATATTCATGAGAAAGCAGGGGCAAAAAATGACTGAGCAGATCGTGACGCTAGGCGATATTACGACGCAATTGCAAGCTGTGTCGGCAGAGATCGTGGCGTCGGTGCGGGCAATGACGGATGAAGCCTTTGTTACGGGCACCGAAACAGCATGGGCACCGGCTGATTATTTGAAACATTTGATTTTGAGGAATAAACCCTTCGCGAAGGCGCTGACCATACCGCACGCCCAACTGAAAGAGCTTTTTGGCGTGAACGATATGCCTCATTCGATGACGTTTAGCGAAGTTGTGACCTTGTATGGTGCGCGGATTGCCCAAGGGCTAACGGCACAAGTAAATCCGGCGGGGTTGCCCACGAGTTATCGCGTGCCCGAAGGCATGACGGACATCCGCACTTATCTTCTTGAAACATGGATCGACAGTAGCCAGCGGCTTGAGACGGCATTGGCAGCATGGTCAGAAAATGACTTGGATAGTTATCGTCTGCCGCATCCGGCGATGAATCTAATCACCGTCCGTGAGATGTGCTACTTTACCGTGCATCATAATCGTATCCATGCGGGGGATATTGCGGCGGGCAAGCGAGCATGAATTTGGTCGAATCGTTGCGAATCGCCGTCAACAGCTTGCTGATCAATCGGCTACGGGCAATGTTGACGACTCTCGGTATCGTGATCGGTGTGGGCGCGGTGATCGGGTTGGTGAGCTTGGGACGTGGCGTAGAAACGTTTATCGCCTCAGAATTTCAAGGACTAGGCTCAAACCTGCTGTTCGTGTTTTCGTCGGCACCGACCAACGGCACTGCTCGCGACATCCGCCCGATCACCAGCGAAGAGGGCGAAACACTGGCACGGCGTTTGGTCGCGCCTAGTGTGCGGGCGGTGGCAATGGAAATGGTGGTGCCGGCATTGATGGTTGCCGGTGTGGATGCGGTGCAGATTGGCGTGAGCGGCGTGACGCCTAATTATATGGAAGTGCGCAATTGGACGATACGAGATGGGGCGTTCATCAGCGAGGATGATGTCGAACGTACCTCGAGGGTCGTCGTTTTAGGGACGACGATTGTGGAGCGATTGTATGGCGACAAAACCATCAACCCGGTGGGCGAGACGGTGACGATCAACGAGCGGGTGTTTACGGTGATCGGCGTGCTTGAAGAGCAGGGCGGGGGTGTCGGTTTCATCGGTGATCAGAACGAGGTCGCCTTCATGCCCATCAGCACCGCCCAGACACGCATGAGCAACGCCCGCACCCGTGATGGCGGGTATCGGGTGGATGTCCTGCATATTCAGGCGATCAGTGAAGAGGCGATGGATAGCGCGACGTTAGAAGTCGAGACGTATCTGACCGACGCGCACGAGATTCGGTTTCAGGGCGAGCAGGATTTCTCGATCATCAACCAGTCCGATTTGCTCAGTTCGTTGGGGGCAGTCACAGGAATTTTGACGTTATTTCTGACGCTGTTGGCGGGTATTTCGCTGTTGGTGGGGGGCATCGGCATCATGAATATCATGCTGGTGTCGGTGACGGAGCGCACCCGCGAGATCGGTTTGCGTAAGGCGGTCGGTGCGCGCGGCGGCGATATCATGCTGCAATTTTTGATCGAGAGCCTGATCTTGTCGTTGCTAGGCGGGGCGTTAGGGGTGGCACTAGGGTGGGTGATCATCATCATTGCTGGGATCGCCGTGCCGACGCTGATCTTGTCGATCACGGGGGATGCGGTGGCGTTGGCGACCGTCGTGAGTTCGTTTATCGGGGTGTTCTTTGGGTTGTATCCTGCCAGTCGTGCCGCGCGGATGCGCCCGATTGACGCGCTGCGGTTCGAGTAGAGAGAAGGCAAACGCGCATGTTTGGGGGCTTTAGTGAAAATATCCGCGTAGCGCTGAACGGGCTGGCGGCGAACAAATTGCGGACGGCATTGACGATGTTGGGCATCACCATTGGCGTGGCGGCGGTGATCGTGTTGGTGTCGCTAGGGCAAGCGGTGGAAACATTCGTGCGGGCGCAGTTTTTGGGTTTGGGCACCAACCTTGTGATCATTTTCCCTGCCGAAGATTCGCGGGGGGCGACGGTGCGCTTGACGATTGACGAAGCCGAGGCACTTGCTGATATAGCGCGGGTGTCGGATGCGGCATTGGTCATGCCGCAATTGAACTTTACGCGCACAGTCGCTTTTTAAGGACGGGAAACCGCCGGGCGGGTGCGTGGGGTGACGGATGTTTTCCCCCAAATTCGGAGCAGTGAAGTCGCCAATGGGCGTTTTTTTGACCGCACCGAACTTGATGGCTTGGCGCGTGTCGCGGTGATTGGCACAACCGTAGCGGATCGCTTATTCCCGAACAGCTTTCCGGTGGGGCAGACGATCCGCATCAGCAGTGTAAACTTCCGCGTGATCGGCGTGATGGCTGAGGCGGGCAGTTCAAACCCGCTGGGCGGCGACGACAATGATTTGATTTTTGTGCCGATCACGACCGCCGCCACCCGCTTGAGTGGCGAGCGCAGCCTCAGCGGGGCGCGCCCGATTAGCAACATTCTGGTGCAAGCGCGCGACGCCAATAGCGTGGACGCGGTGGCGGGGCAGGTGCGTCAGGTCTTGCGCGAAGAACGCGGGATCAATTTTCGCGATGAGGACACTTTTTCGATTTTCACCCAAAACGACCTGCTGGAGTCGCTCAACCAAATTACCGGACTGCTGACGATTTTCCTCGCGATCATCGCCGGTATCTCCTTGCTCGTTGGAGGCATCGGCATCATGAATATCATGTTGGTGACGGTGACGGAGCGCACGCGCGAGATCGGGCTACGTAAAGCAGTAGGGGCGCAAAAAGGCGATATCCTGATGCAATTCTTGATCGAGGCGACAGTGATCTCGTTGATCGGCGGGGGCATTGGGGTGACGATTGCTTTTGCAGGGGCGACGGCGGTATCGTCATTGTCGGCGGATTTAGCGGTGAGCATTCAACCCGCCAGCGTGGTATTGGCGACCTTGATCTCGGTGGCGATTGGGGTATTTTTTGGCATATACCCCGCCAACCGTGCGGCATCCCTGAATCCGATTGACGCGCTGCGCTATGAGTAACCAATCGCTGGGTTCTCTGATACAATATGTTTAATTCTTTCTGTTGATTCTGAATTTCAAAAGGCATACGGCGATGACAATGCGTGGATCCGGAAATAGCGCCTCTCCCCCTCAAACGACGCTGGAGTCCGTCCACGATAACATGCTTGACGGCTTGGGACAGCTTGCCCATTATTTTGGTTTCAGCAAGGTCATGGGGCAGTTATTCGGTGCTTTGCTGATGAGCGACACCCCGCTGTGCCTTGATGATTTGGTGGAGCGGCTGAGTATCTCCAAAGCCAATGCCAGCATGAATATGCGCACGCTAGAGAATATGGGCATGGTGCGCCAAGTGTGGGTGAAGGGCACGAGTGGACGGCGCAAGTTTTATGCCGCCGAGACCGATTTCTGGCAGATCATCACCAATATCCTCAAAGGGCGCGAGATGCGCGACGTGGATCGGGCGCTAGAGGTGATGGCATCGAATATTCAGCGCTTGCAAGCCGAGGCGGGGACGATGACGCCAGAAGAACGGGCAACGAGCGCTGTGTATATTGACCGGATGCGGCAGATGCAATCGTTGTTTGAATTCGCGCAGATGATGATCATGGCGATTTTGGCACAGGTGGAAGCGGTAGGCACGCCGACGGTGCAGACGCAAGCAACGCCGGAGTAGCCGGTTGATTTTGCGTCAAAACCCCCTTTTTCTTGTGCTGTGACATGGTATAATCGGCAATATATGGGGTTGTGGCGGAATTGGCAGACGCGCATGACTTAGGATCATGTGCCTTACGGCGTGTGGGTTCGACTCCCACCATCCTCATTTCATGCGATTGGTATTGGATATTTTTTTAGGAGGGAAGGCAGCCAACAAACGGGTGCCTATCCCGATCCGAAATGACGTTCCCATTCCTTCTCTGGTGGTGAGCGACGCTGGCAGTGTGCTGGAACACCGCCACTTCGAGTCAGGCGGGATGATACTGCTTAAAAGGCACCCCTTTAAGGGCGGGTAGACTGTGCCTACACAGAAAATCGCGTTTTTGCGCGCTGGTTCGGTCAAAAATTAGAACATATTTTTAATGTGACATTGGCGAAGATGCTGTTGGCGAATTGATTTTATCTAGGGTCGGCGTGTCTTTTTTGTGGAGGCGCAAGGCATTGCGCCCCTACGGATCATCTCCTATTTTGATTCGCCAACAGCATCGGCGAAGTAGCTACGAAGTTTCTTAATGTCAGTAAATGATGGTAGAAAAATCAAGAGAGAGGAGACCGATGAGCGCTCCTGCGGTGTGCCAAATTCCCCCGTATTTTCGATTTCTACTAGACCTCTAACATAGTGGTGCTGTTCAGTCAAAAGCCGAAGGTGATATAATGCTTAAATTAACACCCGAACACGCCTTGCAAGGGAAATACCCGTTGAAACTCCAAACTGAGCACTTACCTAATCATAGCGCGCGCCTGACCGTCGAACTCGACGCTCAACAATTTGATGACGCCCGCGCTAAAGCTGCCCGTAGTCTTGCAAAAAAAGTCAATATCCCCGGCTTCCGTAAGGGCAAGGCACCGTATCGTATTCTCGTGAATTATGTGGGCGAGGGTGCCATCCTCGAAGAAGCCGTCGAATTGGTGTCGCAGGATGTCTACAAAGCCGCGCTCCTCGAAAGTGGCTATGAACCTTATGGTCCCGGTTCGTTAGATGATGTCAAACTTGATGTGTCGCCGCCCACACTGATCTATAGTGTGCCGCTGCAACCGACGATTGACCTCGTGGCGTATCGCGATATCCGCATTGACTATGTGCTGCCCGAAGTCACGGATGAGCAATTGGTACGCGCGATGAAGGCGCTTCAACAAGAACATGCCGTTATCGAAGACAGTGCCCGCCCCGTCGCGCTGGACAATCGCCTGACGATGGCGATCCATAGCTATGTGGTGGATGCTGAAGACGCCTTCGACTCTGTTGAGGTCATCGCGGCTCCGGTCGTGGATAGCGAAGCTGAGCATGACCACGATCATGATGAAGAAGGTCACGACCATGACCATGATCATAACGACCCCATTCATGACGCGATGAACGACGATCAAGAGGTTTTCCTGCACGAGCACGCCTTCCAATTGGTGCTAGGCAGTGATGAAGAACCCGCCCCCGGTTTTAGTGCCGCGTTGGTCGGCGCGACTGTTGGCGAAACGCGCATCTTCACTTTGGTGTTGCCAGCGGCGGATGCCGATGAAGACGAAGAAGATGAGATTGACGAAAAAGTTGAAGAAATTCTCGCCGATGCTGGGTTGGCAGATGATGACGATGATGAAGACGCAGGGACGGTCATTCGCTTTATCGTCACCGTCAACAAAGTCGAAAGCTTGACTTTGCCGGCATTGACGGATGACTTTGCGGCGCGTGTGACGGCGAACGAGGAAAAACCCTTGTCGCTGTTGGAACTGCGCGTGCGGATGCGTCAGGAACTGCAAAAGGCGACCGCCCAGCAGCAAGATGGCGAATATGCCACCGTTGTACTCAGTGCCATGATGGAACAGGCGTCGCTCGCCTATCCCGATATGATGGTGGACGAGCATGTCGAGTCGTTGCTGGAAGAATTTGACGAACGCCTCAAGCGTCAAGGGCTGAGCCTCGAAGATTATAAGAAAATCAACCGGAAGACAAAGGAATCCCTGAATGCGGACTGGCGCGACGCTGGGGTGAACTCTGTCAAGCGTATGCTCATGATGCAGGGCTTGATAGACACCGAACGCTTGGTGGTGGATGAAACCGCTGTCGAAGCCGAGGTGGATCGGTTCCTCAGCCAATTCCCTGACGAAAGCCGTGAAGCTATTCGTCAATTGGTGGATCGTGATGCTTCGATGCGTACCAATATCCGTAGCAATGTGCTACAAGCTGCTGTTTTCGACCGCGTTGTCGCTATTGGCAAAGGCGAAGCGCCGCCCGTGTCCGTCGTGGAACCTACCGTTCAATTGCTTGCTGAACCCGTCGCAATAAGTGAGGTTATTGCAGACATGGCAACGCCAGCGGACGACCATAGCGCCCCCACTCCGTCCGATGAATTAGTCAGTTCACACGAGACGCCCGAAGCATCAAGCGATGCGCCGAGCGAAAATGAGGAGAAGTCCTAAAGATGTTCCCAAATAACTTCAGCAATGTCATTCCAATGGTCATTGAGCAAAGCAGCCGGGGCGAACGTGCCTACGATATTTTCTCGCTGCTTTTGAAAGAACGTATCGTCTTGTTGGGCACGCCCATCAATGACCAAATCGCCAACTTGATCGTCGCCCAATTGTTGTTCTTGCAAAGCCAAGACCCGGATAAGAACATTCAAATGTTCGTCAATTCCCCCGGTGGCGTGGTCTATTCGGGTATGGCGATGTATGACACCATGCAACAAATCAGCGCCCCGATCAGCACGACCGCCGTCGGCATCACTGCCAGCTTCGGCACGGTGATTTTGACCGCTGGTACGCACGGTCTGCGTTATGCGCTCCCCAATGCCACCGTCCACATGCACCAACCGTTGGGCGGCGCGCAAGGGCAGGCGTCGGATATCGTGATCCAAGCGAATGAAATCATGCGCTTGAAGGAACGTCTGAATGGCATTTTGATGTTCCACACTGGACGCGAACGGGAAGTTATCGAACGTGATACCGACCGCGATCTGTATCTGAGCGCCAAGCAAGCGGTCGAATATGGTCTGATTGACTCCGTTTTGGAAAGCAGCAAGCCGACCGTTGGTTCTCCTGGTCTGCTCAATGGTGGCAAGCCGTCATGACCTTCCCGCCCGTCAGTCAGCGTTGTTCGTTCTGCCGACGCAACCACGATGAAGTGGAGCGGTTGATCGCTGGACCGGATGGCGTTTTTATCTGTGATAACTGCGTGGAATTGTGCCAGCGCATTCTTTACGAAGAAGGCGTGAATGCACCGAACGATGAAGCGCGCTTTGAACTGGAAGAACTGCCGTCACCGCGTCATATCATGGCACATTTGGATGAGTATGTCGTCGGTCAGGAACACGCCAAGCGTGTTCTGAGCGTGGCGGTCTACAATCATTACAAGCGCATCCGTAACAGCGGCGTCGCCAATGGGGTGGAGCTGGAAAAGTCCAACATTTTGATCGTAGGACCGACCGGCAGCGGCAAAACCTTGATGGCGCAAACGTTGGCGCGGGTGCTGGATGTGCCATTTTGCATCGCTGACGCCACTTCGTTGACTGAGGCGGGCTATGTGGGTGAAGATGTCGAGAATATCTTGCTGCGCTTGATCCAAGCAGCCGATGGCGACATCGCCCGCGCGGAAAAAGGGATCGTCTATATTGACGAGATCGACAAGATCACGCGCAAGTCGAATGATAACCCGTCGATCACCCGTGATGTCAGCGGCGAAGGTGTGCAACAGGCACTCTTGAAGATCATTGAGGGTACGCTTGCCAATGTGCCGCCACAAGGGGGACGCAAGCATCCCCATCAGGAATTTTTGCAGGTCAACACCAACGGCATCCTCTTTATTTGTGGGGGAACGTTCGCGGGGATTGAAGAAACTATCGCCAAGCGCATCGGCGGACGGGGCGTCTTGGGCTTCCAGCAAGAATCGGAAGACCGCCCGCGCATTAACGTCAACGATAAGACGGCGATTTTGCGTCATATCAGCCCCGAGGATTTGATCCAATACGGCTTGATCCCAGAATTTGTCGGGCGTTTGCCGGTGTTGGTCAATGTCGAACAACTAGATCGGAGCGCGCTAATGCGCATCTTGATCGAGCCGAAGAATGCCCTCGTCAAGCAGTATCAGCAGCTTTTGGCGCTGGATGGCTTGCGATTGGAATTTGAGGAATCGGCTTTGGGCGCGGCGGCAGATTTGGCGTTGAAGCGGGGCACCGGCGCGCGTGGGTTACGCTCGATTATCGAGACCCGCTTGTTAGATGTCATGTTTGAGACGCCCGGGCGCGCTGATGTGGATCGGGTCGTCATTGATGACAATGTGATCAATGGCGCGAACCAACCACGTTTATACACTGCCGACGGCGTCGTCATTGATTGGACGCCGGGCGGCAAATTGAACAGCGCCGCCTAAGGACTGTTAGTCTATGCTGGTTAGGAACAAAAAGGGACGTTCTCAATCGAGAACGTCCCTTTTTAGCTTCTTGAAAATGGACAAACGGCGGTTAGGCGGCGGGTTCGAGCAACACGATTTCGGTGGCGCTGCCTAATTCGCGGGAGAGCGCATCGACATCGTAATGGGTGACGCGCCTGCCGATGCTCCAGCGGAAGGGGATCACCCAGCGGGGGCGCATCTCGCGCAGTGCTGAGGTGAGTTCACTGGTGGTCAAGCCGTTGGCATCGTCAATGGGGACGATCATGATATCGGGGCGGAGGGAGGTGGCGCTGGCGAGTGAACTGGTTTGCCCAGTGTAGTAAATGTCGTAGAGTTGGGTGGAAATCACAAAACCGAGGTCGCCGGAACTACTGTCTTTGTAGGCACCATTGCTAGGGGCGACAATCGGCATCCCTTTGACGCACGCTTGCCCAGCAGCGGTGCTTTGCCACGGACGCAGCACTACTTTGGCATTGGTTTGGGTGGAGGCAGAAGGGCTGGTGATGACAATGGTGTCGTTGTTGCGCAGCTTGTCGATATCGGCAGTGGAACAAAATTCGTAGGAGCTATGCCCGATGAGGATGACATCCGCCGGGCGTGGGGGACGGGCAATCCGGCGCGGATTGATGTAAATATGGGTTGTGCCGAGGATCGCGAAACCACCTGCACCTAACCAATGGATATGTTCTAGCATAGGGTATCATCGATGTTGTACGGTCGGATAAAGGATTGTTTGAGGATAACGCAACGATTTCACGCTATCGTAAACATTTTATGAATCACTGTAACGCGCCTTGCTTTTTTCCACAAGGATCACTTTGGGCATATGTCCGCAGTTGACTAGGCAGCAAAGACAAGGGAGTAACAGGTAGGGATGCGCATAATAACGAGATGAACTCAATAGGACAAAAGCAACGCTGCACAAAACAGTGATCATGCTATACTGTATAAAAGTTGTAAACAAAACGCCATCGTGTGCTAAACAGAATTATAGGGGTACAGCCACATGTCTGTTTCACGTATCTCACCACAAGGCAATACTAAACCCACGAGTACGGGTAATCTTCCGCCGAATAACGGTGGGCAGTCTTCTGGTCCTATGCCGGCATGGACGCCACCGCCGTTGACATCCTTGGCGGATACCGGCTTAAATTTGCTCAATGTCGCTGACTTGGTTTTGAAAGTCCTGTATTTCGGCGGCTATATGGCGGGGCATCAGATCGCCGATATCGTCAAGCTGCCGTATGTTGGCGTGTTGGACGGCGTGATGGATTTCTTGAAAAAGGAAAAATTTGCCGAAATTAAAGGGACGGGTGGCGTCGGCGAGTCCGGCTATCAATGGGTGATCACAGGGGTTGGCACGACCAAAGCCCGCGAAGCGATGGAGCGTTCGCAATATGCGGGCGCGGCACCGGTGACCTTGACGCAGTATGTGAATTCGATGCACTTGCAAAACAAGGATCGCTTGATCGTTCACGAGCCAGAAATGCGCGAGTGCCTCAAGAATTTAGTCGTTTCGGAAGATCAAATGTCTAAGATTGGGGCGGCGATCAATTCTGGTCGGTCGGTCTTTATGTACGGCGCACCCGGCAATGGCAAGACCAGCGTCGCCGAAACAGTCGGGCGTTTGGTGCTGGGTGATGAATTGTGGGTGCCCTATGCCTTTGATGTGGATGGGCAGATTGTGCGCGTCTTCGACAGCGTGAATCATGAGATTATTGAGGATACGGGGCGTCCGCGCGGTTTGACCGGCGTTGCCCCGGATACACGCTGGGTAAAGATTAAGCGTCCGATGATCATGGTCGGTGGTGAGTTGACGCTGAGCGGTCTTGATTTGGTGTACGACCCGGTCAACAAATACTATGAAGCCCCTTTCCAAGTGAAAGCCAATGGCGGCTTGTTCCTGATCGACGACTTTGGTCGCCAATTAGTACGTCCCCGCGACTTGCTCAATCGCTGGATTGTGCCGCTCGAAAAAGGTGCCGACTTCTTGACGCTTTCGACGGGGCGCAAGATTGAAATGCCTTTCTTTGTATTGATCGTGTTTTCGACCAACATTGACCCGCGTGACTTGGTGGATGAGGCGTTCTTGCGCCGTATTCGTCATAAGATCGAATTCACCGACCCCACGCTGGAGCAGTTCCGCGATATCTTTGAGCGCGTCTGCAAGGCAAAGGGTATCACGTATGATGAATCAGCGCTCAAGTATCTGATCAAGAAGTGGTATATCGACGTCGATAATCGCCCGCTGCGCGCTGTGCATCCGCGCGATATCCTCAATCAATTGATCGATATTGCGACTTATTACAATCGCCCACCGGTGCTGACCAAAGAAATGATTGATAAAGCCGCCTCTTCTTATTTCGTCCGCCTCTAATCAGGTTTACGGAAGGATCAACCGCCCCCACGATGGTTAGGTCGTCATGGGGGCGGTTTTATGTTGTGTCTCAAACGGAGGGTACTATCCCTCATCTCCTTGATCATGCACACCCGCCGTTAGGATTTTTCATGTTCACAGCGATGCTTCGCAATCTGCGCGATCTGCCCGCCGCGCTAACGCTCTCCGCGATTGTTTCTGGGCTATTGGTCATCGTTATCGGCTATCCGTCGTCGCTGGTGATTGTTTTTCAAGCCGCGCAGAATGCCCATTTGACACCGGAACAAACCTCATCGTGGGTGCTGGCGATCACGCTAGGATCGGGCATTGGCGGCATCATTATGAGTTTGTGGTTTCGCCAACCGATCAGTTTTGCGTGGTCAACGCCGGGGGTGGCATTGTTGGTCACCAGTTTGGCGCAATACGCTTATGGCGAAGCTATCGGGGCGTATCTGCTGGCGGGGGTCGCGGTCGTCTTAATGGGCTTTTCGGGCTTATTCGGGCGGGTGATGGCGCTCATCCCCATGCCGCTAGTCTTGGGCATGTTGGCGGGCATTTTGATTCGGTTCGGGATTGGTGCCTTTAATGCCATCCCACAAGCGCCATTGGTAGTGGTGCCGATGATCGTTATTTTCTTTATTTTGCGCCGCCGCGCCTTTCGCGCTCCGGTCGCCATCGCGTTGATCGTGGGTTTCGTCTTGGCGGCAGTCACGGGCACGATACATCTTGACGGCTTTACGTTGACGCTGGCGACGCCGCAATTGACCGCCCCGATCTTCACGATTCAAGCGGCGTTGGGTTTGGCATTGCCGTTGTTCGCATTGGCGCTGACCTCGCAGAATGCCCCCGGTCAAGCAGTCTTGCGCAATGCCGGTTATGAAATCGCTATCGATAAGGCGTTGATCGTCAGTGGGGTGATGTCGATCATCACGGCACCGTTTGGTGGGCATGGCGTGACGCTGGCGGCGATCACTGCCGCGCTGATCAATGGCACGGAGGCGCACCCCGACCCCGACAAGCGCTACTCGGCAGGGGTGGCGGCGGGGGTATGGTATATCGTCACAGGCGTGTTTGGTGCCGCTATCGTGACGTTGTTCGCGGGGTTGCCAGCCGCCTTGATCGCTGCGACGGCTGGCTTGGGGCTGACGAGTGCGATTTTGTCGTCGCTCAGTGGGGCGATGGCGGAAACGCACGGGCGCGAAGGGGCGCTCGTGGCGTTGATGTGTACGGCTGCCAATTTCTCGCTGTTTGGGATTGGCGCGCCTTTTTGGGGGCTGGTGTTTGGATTAGGGGTACATTGGATCATGACTTCCAGTTTCGCGATGCGCACCAAAACGACCCGGTGATGGCTCAAACTGGCAGCAGACCCACCCATTGCCCCTTATTCCAGCGTGTTATAATGGCTGGACTGCCCCCAAGGATTGCATATCACGCCCCACGCTTCATCTGCATGAAGAGTCATCTGCATGAATGTGAGCAAGGGATAGGCGTGAGGGTTGGGCAGCCACGACATGTCTCGGAATTGGAATAAGCTCAAGTATGATCGATCAGGTCAAAGTCTATGTATGTAGCGGCAATGGTGGTGATGGGATCATCGCTTTTCGCCGAGAGAAATATATCCCGATGGGCGGACCCGCTGGCGGTGATGGTGGGCATGGCGGCAATGTCGTATTTCGCGCGGTCGCTGCGCTGAACACCCTAGCACCGTTTGGAAGAAAGATACACTTCAAAGCTGAACACGGCGAAAAAGGCGGGCAATCAAATCGCACAGGGGCATCTGCTCCGCATTTATTTGTCGATGTGCCACCCGGCACCCTCATCCGCGATGCCCAGACCAGCGCGGTGATTGCTGATTTGGTGCGTCCCGGCGATAGCGTCGTGGTCGCGGCGGGTGGGCGCGGCGGACGCGGTAATCAACGTTTTGCGTCGTCTGCCAATCAAGCGCCGCGCGTCGCCGAAAAAGGCGAACCGGGACTCGAAATGTGGTTGATCCTTGAACTGCGGTTGATCGCCGATGTCGGCATTGTCGGCGTGCCCAATGCGGGCAAATCGACCTTGTTGTCGGTGATCAGCAATGCGCGCCCGAAGATCGCCGATTACCCCTTTACGACGTTGGAGCCAAACTTGGGCGTGGTGGTGTTTGATGATCAAGATATGGTCGTCGCCGATATCCCCGGTTTGGTCGAAGGCGCGCATCTAGGCGTAGGGTTGGGGCACTCGTTTTTGCGCCATGTGCAGCGCACCCGTTTGCTCATTCATTTGTTGAATGGCGCAAACGACGATCCGCTGGCAGATTACAACCAAATCAACCAAGAATTGGCATTGTATGACGAGAAACTGGGCGACCGCCGCCAGATTGCTGTTTTCAACAAGATGGATATCCCCGAAGCGCGGGATCGCTACGAAACCGTGAAAGCGGCGCTCAAGGCGCGCGGCGTAGACGTGATCGCGATTTCTGGCGCGACGACCGAAGGGGTACAAGCGCTCGTGCGGCGCGTCTTTATGGAATTGAAGGCGCTGCCGAATGTCCCAGAACTGATCGAGACGATGCCGATTTATGATCTGCCGGAAGAGGATCTCGCCTTTGAGATTGAACGGGTGGAAGAAGGTGTGTATCGCGTCACGGGCAAGCGCATCGAACGATCTGCTGCTATGACCTATTGGGATTATGATGAAGCCATCTTGCGCTTCCAACGGATGCTTGACACCATTGGCGTAACAGCCGCCCTGCGCGACGCTGGGGTACAAGAGGGCGACTCGGTATTTATCGGCGAACATGAATTGGAATGGTCGGACTGACGGTTATGGAGCGAGTGGGTATCCTCGGCGGCACTTTTGATCCGCCACATCTCGGTCATTTGGTTTTAGCGGAATATGCTGTCGAGGCGCTCGGTTTATCGCGCGTCTTGTTCGTTCCGGCGGGTGATCCACCGCATAAACGCGGGTTGGTGCGCTTGCCCATCACCCATCGCTTGCCGATGTTGGCATTGGCATTGGCGGGCATTCCCCATTTTGAGATTTCGCGCATTGATGTGGATCGCCCCGGTCCGCATTTCGCCGTCGATATGATTCGGTTGTTGCAAGCAGAACTGCCGGATGCTAGTTTATATTTTTTGATGGGCAGTGATTCGTTTTCTGATCTGCCCTCTTGGAACCGCCCCCAAGAACTGGTTGATTCGTGCCAAATCGTTGTCTTGGATCGTCCTGGGCGCGATTGGTCAATTGAGATGCACGATGCGACGTTGCCCGGTCTGCGTGACCGGGTGGCGACCATCAAATTCCCTCGCTTGGGCATTTCCTCAACGGAAATTTCCAAACGACTGCACGCGGGCTTGAGTGTGCGTTATATCATCCCCGATGCGGTCCTCAGTTACATCACCTTGAATGGACTTTATCATTTTAAGCATCCCCACGCCTAAAGGCGGGGGCTTTTAGCCCCAATGCTTACCCGACTCAGCCCGCAAGGGCTACGTTAGCGGCGAAACTATAGGCACTTCGGGATACCTCACCAGTCCCGAACTCTGCGGTGAACGATTAAACAGAATGCTTGGGAGCAAACAGTGTCGTTCACGCCAAACCGTCGCATAACTTTGTCAAGGTGAACATTACACCCGTAAGGGAAGAAAAGTTGAGGTAACTCAAATGCAACGTGTATTCGTGATTGACAAAAACAAGCATCCGCTCATGCCCTGCCATCCGGCACGGGCGCGGGAACTGCTCAGGAAGGGCAAGGCGGCGGTCTATCGCACTTTTCCTTTCACCATCATCCTGAAAGAACGTGAGGGCGGCGATACCCAACCCCTCGCGTTCAAGATCGACCCCGGCAGCAAGGCGACTGGCATGGCTTTAGTCGCAGACTTCAAGCGTGGCA
>JBBRTY010000035.1:0-25214 GCA_038248285.1 Aggregatilineales bacterium | reverse complement strand
TAACGGGTCAGGATGGGTATGTAGGGGCATGATATATCATGCCCCTACCGAGGATAAACCCATTGTGTGTTTTTGTGACCCTTTGTGAATATGGAGTACCATTTCATGCGTTGACCCTGGGGCTGGGGGGTGGGGATAATCAAATCTGTGATTCACTGAATTTGCGTCATTTAACCACCCACCAAGCCGAAGCTTATGCGGGAAAAACCGACAAAACCATCCGCCGCGATCTTCACTATTTGTAAGCGCTGGGCTTGATCGTTGTCGAGAAGCAAGGGGTACGCGCCAAAATCGAACTCGTGACCGCGTTCTTGCCTCATCAGATCAGAGGATAGACGATTTATTCCCGCCAAACTTTATGGGGCAGGAGTCCTCATGCCCTCCCCCCCAATTATCCTGCCCTCACGTCTCAGTTTTCTCATTCGTGAAGCGGTACGCCAGCACTATCGGGATCAGCGTGATGGCGATCACGAAAATGGCGGCAACGTTGGTCACGGGGCGGTCACGCGGGCGCAAGAGTTGGCTAAATATCCAAATTGGGAGCGTCTGTTGTTGCCCCGCCGTGAAGGTGGTCACGATCACTTCATCAAACGAGAGCGCAAATGCCAAGAACCCACCCGCCAACAGCGCCGTCGCGATGTTGGGCAAAATGACATAGCGAAACGTTTGGAGGCTGGTCGCCCCCAAGTCCATCGACGCCTCGATCTGCGAATTTGCCAAGCGCCGCAGACGGGCGATCACATTGTTATAGACGGTGACGATGCAGAAGGTGGCGTGCCCGATCACCAACGTCCAGATCGAGAAATCGACCCCTAGCAAGCTAATGGACGACCGCAGCGCGATCCCCGTGACGATGCCGGGGAGCGCAATCGGTAGCACCACCACCAACGACAACACCTCGCGCCCGAAGAAACTGCGCCGATACGATGCCAACGCGATCAACGAACCGAGGACGATGGCAATCGTCGTCGCGATCAGCGCCACCTGAAACGATAGCCCCAACGCCCGCCAAAAATCGGGACGGTCGAAGATTTTCACGAACCACTCCGTCGTCAACCCCGGCGGGGGAAACGTGAATGCCGCTGACTCGGTGGTGAAGGCGTACAAGAAGATGACCAAGACCGGGAAATTGAGAAAGACCAGCGCCCCCACCGCCGTCGCCTTCAACCCCAACGAGGCTTTGCCCCACGAAGTCCGTTTATTAGAGGGCATTGAACGCCCCCAATCGCCGCGCGATCAGCAGATAGCCGATCATAATCACAATCGGCACAACCGTGAACGCCGCCGCCAACGGGATATTGCCCGAAGTCCCGTAATGGACATAGACCACCCCGCCGATGAAATAGCTAGAATTGCCGATCACCTGCGGGATGATGTAATCGCCCAATGTCAGCGAAAACGTGAAGATCGAACCGGCGATCACCCCCGGAAACGCCAACGGCAAAATCACATTCATAAAGGTGGCGCGCGGCTTTGCCCCCAAATCGCCCGATGCTTCGATGAGCGACTTGGGCACTCGTTCCAGCGCGGCATTGATCGGCAGGATCATAAACGGCAGCCAGATGTACACAAACACGATGAACATGCCGAGGAACGAGAACGACAACGACCGCCCCCCGATGGCGGGGATCGCCAAAATCGCATCTAAAATGCCGCCCGCGCCCAGCACGTTAAAGAACCACGTCACGATGCCCTCATCGGCGAGGATCAGCTTCCACGCATAGACACGGACGATATAGCTAGACCACAAGGGCAGCATCACCCCCAAAAAGAGCAAGCCGCGCACGCGATAACTGGCATAACGCGCCATATAGTACGCCAGCGGGAAGGCGATCAATGCCGAGACCACCGTGACAGCCGCCGCCATGCCCACCGTGCGCAAGACGATATCGATGTTGGAGGGCGTGAACAACTCTTGATAGGTGTCCAGCGAAAATTCGCGCACGATGCGCCCGCTGAAGTCGTCAATATAGAAGAAGCTCTGCACCATCATCGCCGAAATCGAGCCGAGGTAAACGACCACCAACCATACGACGGGCAGCAACAGCATGAGCGCCAGCGTCAGATTGGGATGGGCATAAAAATACGACCCGACGCGGTGCAAGAAGGATCGGGGCGGGGCGGAGGGGGATGGCTGAAGGGCAGTCATGCGCCCCCCCCCGTGTCGATGAGGGCGTGGTTGTGTTCGCGCGCCCACACCACTTTGACACGCCGCCCTTTGGCGTCCAGAACGCTCATTGAGGTGGCGTCCAGATTTTGCTCGATCACCACCAAGTCGCCATTGCGATCCAGATCGATCAAGTAGCGGGTGTGCATCCCCAAATAAACAACATCGCGGATCACACCCAATGCTTGACACGACTCCTCTGGCGCGACCGTCTCCGGCGGGCAGAGCTTGATTTTCTCTGGACGGACGGCGAACATGCCCTTTTGTCCGGTGAGTCGCTGCGCCAATTCCCCGCTGATCACGTTCGACGTACCGACGAAGCCCGCCACAAACGGCGTCGCGGGGGTTTCGTAGATAGTCGCGGGGGTGCCAATTTGCTCGATCTTGCCCTGACTGAAGACGGCGATGCGGTCGCTCATGGTCAGCGCTTCTTCTTGATCGTGCGTCACATACACAAAGGTGATGCCCACCTGTTGCTGAATCGCCTTGAGTTCGATCTGCATCTCTTGGCGCAACTTCAAATCGAGCGCGCCCAACGGCTCATCCAACAGCAGCAAGCGCGGTTGATTGATGAGCGCCCGGGCGAGCGCCACCCGTTGCCGTTGCCCGCCCGAAAGTTGGGCGGGCTTGCGGTTGGCGACGCCCGGCAACCGCACTAGTTCCAGCATCTCGGCGACGCGCGCTTCGCGTTGCGGCTTGGGCACCTTCTTGATCATCAAGCCATAGCCGACATTAGCGCCGATGGTCATATGCGGAAAGAGCGCGTAATCCTGAAACACCGTGTTGACATCACGGTCATAAGGCGGCACCCCCACGACATCGCGCCCATTGAGCAAGATACTGCCCGCCGTCGGTTGTTCAAAGCCGGCGATCAAGCGTAAACAGGTCGTCTTGCCCGACCCCGAAGGACCGAGCATCGAGAAGAATTCGCCATCATAAATATCCAGCGAGATATTGTCGAGCGCCTTGACCGCCCCAAAATGACGCGAAACACCGCTGAAACGAACGGCGACCGAGGGTGCAGACGACGCGGCGATCATGCGTTTTTCACCATCACATGCTTGGTGATGCGGTAATCATTGACCGCTTCTGCCGACAAGTCTTTGCCGAAGCCCGACTGTTTGAACCCGCCGTGTGGGGTTTCCGACGCCAACGGGATGTGATCATTGATCCAGACGGTGCCGAATTCCAGTTCGCGAGCAATCCGCATCGCCCGCCCGATGTCGCGCGTCCACAACGATGCCGCCAATCCGTACAGCACATCATTGCCATAGCGCACCGCGTCGGCTTCACCCTTGAAGGTGCTGATCGTCAACACGGGACCGAAGACCTCGTTTTGGATGATCTCGGACTGTTGATCGGCGTCCACGATCACCGTCGGCTCAAAATAATAGCCCTCGTCCATGCCCGCTGGTGCCGACCCGCCCGTCAAGACGGTGGCACCGGCGGCTTTCGCCCGTTCGACAAACCCCTGCACACGGTCGCGCTGGACTGCCGAGATCAGCGGTCCCATTTGGGTGGATTCGTCAAATTGGCTGCCGATCTTGACGGCGCGCATCGCCTCGACCACCGCCTCGATCACTTCTTTGGAGCGGCTGGCTTCGACATAGACGCGCGTCGCGGCGGTGCAATCCTGCCCCGTGTTGAAGGTAGAGGTCAGCGCGGCAGTAGCGGCGACGGTGGCGACATCGACATCATCAAAGACGATGAACGGTGCCTTACCGCCCAGTTCCAAATGCACGCGCTTGAGGGTATCGGCGGCGGTCTTCATGATCTTCTTGCCCGTGCCGGTCGAACCGGTCACGCTGATCATACGCACGAGCGGGTGTTCGACGAGCGCTTGACCGGTCTCGTTGCCGCCGCTGAGGATGTTGACCACGCCATCGGGGATGCCGGCTTCTGCCAGCAGTTCACCCAGCATCAGCGTGGTGCGTGGGGTGCCGGGGGCAGGTTTGAGGACGATGGTGCAGCCCGCCGCTAACGCCGGACCGATCTTCCAAATTGCCATCATCAACGGGTAGTTCCACGGGGCGATCTGCCCGACCACGCCGACTGGTTCTTTGCGATAGATCGAGGTGAAGCCTTTCGCGTACTCGCCCGATGACGCCCCATGCGTATCGCGCGCCGCCGCTGCGAAGAAACGAATGTTATCGATGGCGAAGGGCAGGTCGGCACCTAAGCTCACGAAGTTGTAGGGTTTGCCCGTGTCTTCGGACTCGACCCGTGCGAATTCCTCCGCCCGCGCCGCCAGCAAATCCGCCAAGCGCCACAACGCCAATGAACGCTCGCCGGGGATTAAGCGCGACCAGCGTCCATCATAGAAGGCGGTGTGCGCCGCTTGTACCGCCGCATCGACATCGGCGCGTCCAGCATCGACCACCTCCGCCAGGGTTGCACCCGTCGCCGGATTGGTCACGGTCATGCGCCCCCCGTCGATGCTGTCCGTCCACTTGCCGTTAATCCATAATTGATGACTTGCCATTAGGGGTTCCTTTTTCGTCTAAAAATTAAAACAAAGACGCTGGCAGCAAGCCGCCAGCGCCCAAAAGTCACGCTATTTCAAGGGAAATCGTGCGAGCTAACGCCCGCCGATGACGGCGATGTAATTGGTCACCCATTCGCGATACGGAATGCAGACAGCGCCACGTTCGTCACCGCACGCTTCCACCGGGGTGCGCCAGAAGCTGATCAGGTCAAAATTCTCAAAACCATTGGTGGTGCAGCCCGTTTCGGTCAACAGCGCGTTGCCCGTGCAAGCGGCGGGCACTGCCGGTACCGAACCAAACCACGCGGCAAGATCGCCTTGCAGGTTCAGGTTCAACGAGTGTTCCATCCACAAATAAGCACAATTGGGATGCGGGGCATTGCTGTGCATCATCGTGGTGTCCGCCCAGCCGGTCGCGCCTTCGACAGGGATGACGCTGGCGACGGGGGCACCCGCTGCCACCAACAGGTTCACTTGGAAGGGCCAACTGCCCGACGCGACAATGCCTTCATTGGTGAAGTCATCGATTTGGATGAAGGCGTCGTGCCAATACCGCGCGACGAGTTGGCGTTGCTCGCGCAGCAGGTTCAACGCGGCGTCAAATTGCGTGCGATCCAGCGAGTAGACATCGGTGATGCCCAGTTCGGGCACGGTCGCCTTCAGGTATTGGGCGGCGTCGGCAATGTGAATGGGTCCATCATACGCTTGCACGCGCCCGACGTTCGATTCGCCATCGGAGAGCGTTTGTTCTTCAAAGACGACGCTCCAACTGGTGGGCGCTTCGGGGAAAGTATCGGTGTTGTACATCAAGACATTCGCGCCCCACTGATAGGGAACGCCATAATGCTCGGCAGTGCCGTCACCATCGACATCAACCGTATGCCAAGGGGCGTTTTGCAGGCGTTCGTCAACGGTGTTCCAACTGGGGATCAAGTCGGGGTTGATCGGCTGGACGCGCCCGCCGTAGATCAAACGCAAACTAGCGTCGCCCGATGCCGTCACCAAATCAAACGTGCCTTCGTTCATCAAGGCGACCATCTCGTCGGAGGTGGCGGCGGTTTTGACGTTCACGGCGCAGCTAGTGGCGGCTTCGTAAGAAGTCACCCAGTCAAAAGCGGGATCGGTTTCGCCCCGTTCAATGTAGCCCGCCCACGCGATGATGTCGAGCGCACCCTCGCCCGCGCCGATTTCGGTGATGGGGTCTTGGGCAAAAGCGACGGTGAAGGGGATGAGACAGAGCAAGACCAAGCACAATTTTGTAAGTTTCACGAGCTTATCCTCTGATAAAGTATTTCGCGAGCAATGTTTGTTTGAAATTATACGCCAGCATCGGAAAATTGCAAAACGTTACACATCCCCTAAAAACCCCCACGCCAAAACTGTTTGCGTTGTTCTTGTGAGTCGTTAACGGAATTCTATGATTCGGCTGTTAGACTTGCTCCAGATCGTCAATAGGATAAGGTGTTTGCTCTGATACACCCGATGAAGGAAGGAGATGCGGCGTGACTGACTCGGATACACAGGTTCCCGCCACTACAGAACAGTCAAACGGGGATGGCGAGACCGGAAGCCCCACTTCTGCTTCACAAGGCAGCGCTCAAGAACCCGCCCTCATTAAGGAAGACACAGTGAAGTTGGAAACCTATCAAGCATTACAAGTGCAAGCGCAGCAATACCTTGAGGGGTGGCAGCGTGAACGTTCCGACTTCGCCAATTATCAACGCCGGACGGATCGCGAACTAAAAGCGAGCCGTGACAACATCACGGGCGATACCTATAAAACTATCTTGCCCGTCATTGACGACTTTGAGCGCGCGATGGCGAGCGTGCCGCCCGAAATACAAGGGACATTGTGGGTCAACGGCGTGGGCATGATCCTGCGCAAGTTCCACAAAATTTTGGAAGAAAACAACGTCACCATCATCGATCCCACGGGCGAAGTTTTCGATCCTTCCCAACATGAAGCCATCGGCACTGAAGATGTGCCCGATGTCGAAAGCGGGTTGATCACCGCCACCATGCAAAAAGGCTATCTGGTCGGCGACCGGGTGTTGCGCCCGGCATTGGTGCGGGTCGCGCTTTAACTCAATTCACAATTTTTCCGCGCCCGCGTCCAGCACGCAGCGCAGTACAAACACTAGAGACAAAGGGAGTTTGAAACAATGGGACGTATTATTGGTATCGATCTCGGCACGACCAACTCGGTGGTGGCGGTTATGGAAGGCGGCAAGCCGAAGGTGATCCCCTCGTCGGAAGGCGGAAACCTGATCCCCTCGGTGGTCGCCATCAATCCCAAGTCGAACGAACGGGTGGTTGGCACAGTCGCCCGCAATCAAGGCGTGATCAACCCAGAAAACACAATTTTCTCGGTCAAACGCTTCATGGGGCGCAAGTTTGAAGACGAACAAGTCCAACGGGCGATCAAGTTCGTGCCCTATAAGGTGAACGCTGCCCCCAATGGCGACGTGCGCGTGGCGATGGGTGGGCGTGATTACAGCCCGCCGGAAGTCAGCGCCATGATCCTGCAAAAAATCAAAGCCGACGCCGAAGCCTATTTGGGCGAAACCGTCGATCAAGCGGTGATCACTGTGCCCGCTTACTTCAACGATGCCCAACGTAACGCCACCAAAGACGCGGGACGCATCGCCGGTTTGGAAGTGCTGCGGATCATCAACGAACCGACCGCCTCCAGCTTGGCGTATGGCATGGGCGAGAAGAAAAACGGTCTGATCGCGGTCTATGACCTCGGCGGCGGCACGTTTGACGTGTCCATCCTCGAAGTCGGCGATGGCGTGTTTGAAGTGCGCAGCACCAACGGCGACACCTACCTCGGCGGCGATGACTTCGATCAAGTGATCATTTCGTGGATCGCCGACGAATTCAAGCGCGATCAGGGCATCGACCTGCGCAACGACCGTCAGGCATTGCAACGTCTGAAGGAAGCGGCGGAGAAGGCGAAGATCGAGCTGTCCAGCACGCAAACGGCAGAGATCAACCTGCCCTTCATCACGGCGGACGCCAGCGGTCCCAAGCACTTGAACATCACCCTCAGCCGCGCCAAGCTGGAAAGCATGACGGCAGATTTGGTCGCCCGCAGCATCGAACCGTGCCGCCAAGCGTTGAAGGACGCCGGGCTGAGCAAGGACGATGTTGACACCGTGATCCTCGTCGGCGGGATGACCCGTATGCCCGCCGTGCAAGAAGCCGTCAAAAACTTCTTCGGCAAGGAACCTAACAAGGGCGTCAACCCCGATGAAGTTGTGGCGCTGGGTGCCGCCATTCAGGGCGGCGTGCTTCAGGGCGATGTCAAGGATATCCTGCTCTTGGACGTGACCCCGTTGACCTTGGGCGTGGAAACGCTCGGCAGCGTGGCGACCCCGATGATCGAACGCAACACCACCATCCCGACCCGCAAGTCACAGGTCTACTCGACCGCCGCTGACAGCCAGACGCAGGTCGAAATCCACGTCGTGCAGGGCGAACGCCCGCTGGCGGGGGACAATAAATCGCTCGGTCGCTTCATCCTTGACGGTATCCCCCCCGCACCGCGTGGGATGCCCCAAATCGAAGTCACCTTCGACATCGACGCCAACGGTATTTTGTACGTTAGCGCCCGTGACAAGGCGACGGGGCGCGAACAAAAGATCACCATCACCGCCAGCAGCGGCTTGAGCAATGCCGAAATCGACCGGATGGTGAAGGAAGCCGAAGTTCACGCTGCCGAAGACGCCAAACGTCGTGAAGGCGTCGAAGCCTCCAACCAAGCAGAAGCGGCGATTTTCACTGCCGAGAAGTTCCTGCGCGACTTTGGCGATAAACTGCCCGAAGACGCCAAGACCCAAACCAATGAGCGCGTGGAAGCCGTGCGTAAGGCGCAGACGGTGGAGGATGTCGAAAAACTCCGCGCCGCGACCGAAGCCCTCAATCAGCACATCCAAACACTGGGTGGGCGCATGTATGAACAAGATGCGGCGGCTGGTGCCGGCGCGCCCCAAGACGGTGCCGCCAGCAATGGTGCTGCCAACAACAAAGCGGGCGAAGATGTCGTGGACGCCGAGTTCACCGAAGCGTAATCAACAGCAAGGTGAATTTGTAGGGGCATGAACTATCATGCCCCTACGATGACACGCCTGTAGGGACGCGCAACGGTATTTTGTTGAAAAACATGGGCAACTTGTTGAAAAACACGGGCGACTTGTTGAAAAACACGGGCGACTTGTTGAAAAACACGGGCAACTTGTTGAAAAACACGGGCAACTTGTTGAAAAACACGGGCAACCACATTGGGTTGCCCCTACGAGACCCGCTGTTGTAGGGGCGACCCAATGGGGTCGCCCGCCGATTCAAACCCTTTTTCAACAGATTCCAACGGCGCGTCCATTTTTTGAAGAGTGGACACGCAATGGCGTGTCATTACAATTTCACCAACACTAAACGACTATAGACACAGTGACCGGGGCGGGGAATGGCGCGAGACTATTACGAAATACTGGGCGTCGCGAAAAATGCCGACAAGGATGAACTCAAGCGGGCGTATCGCAAACTAGCGCGTGAGTTTCACCCCGATGTGAACAAAAACCCAGATGCCGAGGAACGCTTCAAACAGATCAACGAAGCTTACGAGGCGTTATCGGACGATGATAAACGCGCCCGCTACGACCGTTTCGGCGCTGCGGGAGTCAGTGGTGCCGGTGGCGTGGGCGGTATGGGCAACAACATGGGGGGGATGGGCGGCTTCGAAGAAATCTTCGAGGAATTCGTCAATAACTTCGGCGGTGCCAACCGTAGCCAACGGCGGCGCGGTCCACGACCCGGCGGCGACCGCCGCATTGAGGTGCAGATCAGCTTTGAAGAAGCCATCTTCGGCGTGGAACGCGCCGTCGATTTTGACCGCCTTGAAGTGTGTGAGACCTGCGGCGGCAACGGAGCAGAAGCGGGCACCCAGCCGATCAAGTGCGTGCAGTGCGCGGGCACGGGCGAAGTCCGCCAAGTGCAGCAAACCTTCCTCGGTCAAATGGTGACAGCGGCACCCTGCCCGCGTTGTAATGGGCGCGGCGAAACCATCCCCAACCCGTGCGTGACCTGTAAGGGGCAAGGGCGCAACCGCAAACATGTCGAGCTGACGGTGCAAATCCCCGGCGGCGTGGCGGACGGCTTGCAAATTCAGGTGCGCGGCGAAGGCGACATGGGCGACCGGGGCGCGCCGCAAGGCAACCTGTTCGTCGTGGTGCGCGTGACCGAACACGAATACTTTAAGCGGCGCGACAATGACGTTATCCTCGACATCGGTTTGAACGTGGCACAGGCGGCACTGGGCGATAAATTGCAGGTGCCGACGGTCGATGGTCAAGTCGAATTGGCGATTCCGGCGGGCACCCAAACCGGACGGGTGTTCCGGTTGCGCGGCAAGGGCGTGCCCCGTTTGCGCAGTGATGGCAGCAACACCGGACGCGGCGATCAGTTGATTTACGTCAATGTCGAAGTGCCCACCAAGCTCACCGACGAGCAGCGCCTGTTGTTTGAGAAGCTCGCCAAGACGATGGGCAACGATATTCAACCCCAACGCAGCAACGGCAAGGGGTTCTTTGACCGCGTGATGGACTTTTTCGCGGGCGAGAACCAGTAACGGCGGCACAAAAGTATGACCGGACGGGCGCTGATGCGTCCGTTTTTTTATTATTTACGCCTGCTGTGGAATGAAGATGTATTATTTTTTGGGGGGATATTCTGATAGGACATAAAACCCGCCCGCGGACCTGTTTTACGCCTTGCGAAAATTTCCGAAATGAACGGATGTAGGGGGGGATTAGGCGCACATCTACCGTCTTGTCTTCGGGACTCTGCCCGCGCCGTATATCCTCCCGTTTGATCTCCACTATCGTTTTCAGCCTGAGCAATTACCAACAGGAATGGAATTCGCAGAGTGGCGATCTGGCGTAATTGCTCAGGGGGAGATGTGTGGTTTCAACGGACGGACATACGGCGCGAGGGCAATTTGGGTCGGCAAGGTCCCGCCAAGCGCCTAGTCCGCACCCTGCGATTCGCGAGGAGGATATGTTTCCGGTTGGTGATGGGGCACGGTTTCTGTTTTTCTAACCCCTGCTCTTCCCCCCCACATCCGGTGCCTCGGTTTTAGCCCACCACGCCGCGCCGTGAGCCGCCACCAATTTCCCCAACGTCTGCATCCGGTTGCGGGCATTCGTCGTCAAATAGCGCGTCCGCTCCACGCCGCTGGATGTCACCGCCGCATCCCACACCGCCCGCCCGACGATCACGCCGGACGCCCCCGCCGCACACGCGATCCGTGTTTGCAGCGCGAAGGTGTGAAAATCGACGCCCCCGCTCAGCAATGCCCACGGGACAGAGGACGCCGCCGTCACCTCGGCACAAGCGGCGAACCACATTTCTTCTTGAGGATCTTCATATTCATGAAGCAAAGTATGGGATGGGAATTGCAATTTCAGCACATCGACCCCCATTGCGCTGAACGTGCGCGCCATCGTCACCGTGACCTGCCGCAGTTCGTCACTGCTCAGCGTCGCCGCCGGATCGAGCGCATAGGGGATCGGCTCCAAGAAGAAGGGGATATCATGCGTACCGCACTCGTCCACAATGCGCCGCACGATCCCCCGTTGCGTTTCGGCAGTGTCGGCGTCGGGGTGATAATACAAGAGCAGTTTGACGCCATCCCCGCCGATGCGTTTGATCTGCGTCACGCCCCAATCGGGGATGAAATTTACCGCCCGCTGCGCCGGATGCACATCGTAATTCGTGACTTCCAGCGGTGCCAGCAAGCCCTGCCCGCCACCCAAGACTCGCCCCGCGACCGCCGGACCGATCCCGTATTCGGGATCGGTCAAGAGCGCGGTGGCGTCATTAATGAGCGCGCCGATCAACTCGCCCTTGAAGGCGCGGAAGTCGTCGTCGGTGAGCGGATGGGGGGCGTGTTGGTTCAATGACGCCCGCAAGTTATCGCGGTGATCAATCGCCAAAATAACGAAATGCCCGGCGGGCGTGCTGCATCGGCTGAGGTGCCGGTATTTTCCGAGTGTGGTCATGGCTAAAACGTCCGGCTCCACGTCTTGGGCCAGCGCTCGACCACCACCTTTGTTTGGGTGTAAAACTCGACGCCGTGCCGCCCTTGCCCGTGCAAATCGCCGAAGAAACTCTCGTTCCAGCCGCTAAACGGGAAGTACGCCATCGGTGCCGCCACGCCGATATTGATGCCGACATTGCCGGCGTCGGCTTCGTTGCGGAACTTGCGCGCCGCCGCCCCGCTGCTCGTGAAGATGCACGCCATGTTGCCATACGCACGGGCGTTGACGAGGGCAATCGCCTCGTCCAAATCGTTGGCGTGCATCAGGCTGAGTACCGGTCCGAAAATCTCAGTGTGGGCGATGTCGCTGGTCGGGTTGACTTCATCAAGGATGGTCGGGAACAGCCAATAACCGTCGTCAAAGCCGGACACCGATTTGTTGCGCCCATCGACCAACACCTTTGCCGTGCCGTTCGCCTCGCTTTGGGCGATCAAGCTTTCGATGCGCATCTTGCTTTCACGGCTGATCACCGGACCCATCTGCACGCCGTCATTCAAGCCATAGCCCACGATGCGACTGGCGGCGGCATCGGCGATGCTTTCGGTGAAGCTGTGGCGCGCTTCGCCGACGGTGATCGCGACCGAGGCGGCGAGGCAACGCTGCCCCGCACACCCAAACGCCGAGTCCGCCATAATGCGGGTGGTCATGTCCATATCGGCGTCGGGCAGGATCAACACCGGATTTTTCGCCCCGCCTTGACACTGTGCCCGCTTGCCGTTGGCGGTGGCACGGCTATAGATGTATTTGGCGACGGGGGTCGATCCCACAAAGCTGACGGCGCGCACCAACGGGTGATCCAGCAAGGCGTCCACGACTTCTTTGTCGCCGTTGACCAGTTGCAACACGCCTTTGGGGAAGCCCGCTTGCTCGATCAAGGCGAACATCTTGGCGCTGGTCATGGGCACCTTCTCGCTCGGCTTGAGGATAAAAGCGTTGCCCGTCGCGACGGCATAGGGCAGGAACCACAACGGGATCATGCCGGGGAAGTTGAACGGCGTGATCGCGGCGGTGACGCCCAACGGTTGGCGGAACATATGCTCGTCAATGCCACTGGCGATATCCTCGTTGTTGTAGCCCTGAATCAAGGATGGCATCCCACACGCCACCTCGATATTCTCGATCCCACGCCGGAACTCGGCAGTCGACTCGGCATAGGTCTTGCCGCACTCGTTGGTGATCGTGCGTGCCAAGTCATCAATGTTGTCCTCGATCAGTTGCTTGAGCTTGAACAACGGTTGCACCCGTTCGCCGACGGGCACGCGCCGCCATTCGAGATAGGCGGTGTGGGCATTCTCGACCGCCGTCGCCACGATCTCGCGCGGGGTCATGACCACCTCGGCGATCACTTGCGAAAGCGCCGGATTGATGATGTTCAGATGCGTGGTGGCGTCGCCAGTCGTCCACTGCCCATTGATGAAGTCCAAAATTTGTATAGTCGTCATGTTTGTGGTTCCTCTACTATTTTTCTACGCCAGCGAATTCGGACGCGCCGTTAGAATCTGTTGAAAAAGGGTTTGAATCGGCGGGCGACCCCATTGGGTCGCCCCTACAACAGCGGGTCTCGTAGGGGCAACCCAATGTGGTTGCCCGTGTTTTTCGACAGAATCCCGTTGCGCGTCCGGTTTTGGGCGTTAAATTTCACCCAAGCGCACGGGGCGATTCTCGTGCAAGGAACGCAGCGCCGCCAGCGCGATCACCACCGGGGCGCGTCCGTCTTGCCCCGTCACCGGCATGGGCGTGTGATCGTGCAAGGCGCGGGCGAATGCCGCCAGCTCGGTTTGATATGACACCAGATAGCGATCCATGAAGAAATTGAGCGGCAGATCGCGCTCCACCCGACGACGGTTGCTGATCGTCACGGCGTCGGCGTACCAGTTGCCACTGCTCACGCTGCCGCCACTGCCGAACACCTCGACCCGTTGATCATACCCATAAATCGCCTTGCGGCTATTGTCGATGGTGCCAATCGCCCCACTCGCAAACTTGAGTGTGATCACTGCCGTGTCGATATCGCCTACCTCGGCAATCTTGGGATCGACCATCACGCCACCCGCCGCGTACACCTCCATCACTTCGCCAAGCAAGAAGCGCGCCATGTCAAAGTCATGGATGGTCATGTCGAAGAACATGCCGCCCGACACGCGCAGATAATCCAGCGGCGGCGGAGCGGGGTCACGGCTGACGATGTGCAACAGGTGGGGCGTGCCAATTTCATCATCGGCAATCGCCGCTTTGATGCGGGCATGGTTGGGGTCAAAACGACGGTTGAAGCCGACCATCAGATGCACGCCGGCGCTTTCGACCGCTGCCAACGCCTCATCAATGATCGCGAGATCGGCGGCAATCGGTTTTTCGCAGAAGATGTGTTTGCCCGCTTGTGCCGCTTGGATGATGAACGTGGCGTGGGTGTCGGTGGCGGAACAGATGACGACCGCCTCGATCTGCGGATCATTGAAGATCGCTTCTGCGGATTCGGCGACGGTCGGCACGCCAAAATCTGCCGCCACCGCGTGCGCCGCCACCGCGTTGACATCGGTCACGGCGACGACCTGCACACCGGTCACGCGCCGCACCAAGGTTTCGGTATGCACCCGCCCAATGCGTCCGGTGCCGATCACGCCCAGTTTAATTTTGTGAACATGAGTCATGAAGAGTCCTTTTGGGGTGACAAAATTAGAGTCCAATGCTATGCAAATAATCGCGGTTGGCTTGCGAAAACTTCTTGGGCGCGTCAAGGTCATCCACCAAGACATCTTGTTCGACAATCGCCCAGCCGTCATAGCGGATCGCGTTCATCGCCAACACCACGCCCGGGAAATCGACCTCGCCTTGCCCAAGCGGGCAAAAGACACCCGCCGCCACCGCCTCAAAATAATCCTTGCGCGCGGCACGGCACGCCGTCGCGATTTGGGCATGACAATCTTTCAGATGCAGATAGCGCACCCGCGCCCCAAATTCGTGAATAGCGGTCACGGCATCGCCCCCGCCATAATGCCAGTGTCCGGTATCGAGACACAGTCCGACCAATTCGGGATCGGTGCGAGCGAGCAAAGCGCGCACCTCGTCGGGCGTCTCGACATAGCCGCCGCAATGATGATGAAAGACTAGTTTCAAGCCCGTTTCTTCAAAAACGCGCCGTGCGATCAAGTTAACGCCCTGCCCGACTACATCCCACGCCGCCATGCCCAAGGCGCTGCCCGTGCGCTGCCCTGCCTCTTTCACCAGCAGATCAACCTTGCCATTGTCATCCGCCAGCACGATATAATGCGCCCCCAATGCCGCCAGTAAACGCCCCACCTTCAGCGCCGCCTCTGCCCCCGCTTCATGGGCGGCGGCATTCACCAAATTGACGGGCACGAATGCCGACAACAATTGCAACCCGCGTGGTTCCAGTTCGGCACGCAAAACGGCGGGATCCGTCGGCAAATAGCCATACGGTCCCAACTCAATGCCTGAGTAGCCCGTCGCCGCGATCTCATCCAAGACGCGGGTATAGGGATATTTGGGGGCAATGCCTTCAAATTCATAAATACCCCACGACACGGGGGCACTCGCTACTTTGATCGCCATGACTATCCTCCGGTGAACGGTTGTTTACAAGTGGTGCCGCTCAAGTTGCTTCATGATCTCATAATTTTTACGGGCATCCTGCACGGCGGGGTTGTCGCTCACTTCGGCGACACCGACATCCCACCATGATTCATAGCCCCCCACCCGCTGCCGTCGATCCACTTCCGTGACGATGCACACCGGACGGTCGGTGATCGCTCGTGCTTGTTGGAGCGCATTCCCAAATTCGTCACGGTTCAGCGCCCGAAACGTGACCGCGCCCATGCCTTCGCACAATTTCACAAAATCGAGCGGCAGCGTCTCGCCCGTCAACTGCCCATCCGCGCCCCGATAACGATATTTGGTGCCAAAGCCATCACTGCCCAATGACTTGCTCAAGCCGCCGATGCTGGCATAGCCGTGATTATCCAACACGATGATCGTCACCTTGACGCCTTCTTGCACCATCGTCACGATCTCGCTGTTCATCATCAAAAATGAGCCATCCCCCACCATCACGTAGACTTCGCGCGTGGGGTCTGCCAGCTTCGCCCCCAACCCCCCCGCGATCTCGTAGCCCATTGTCGAGAAGCCATATTCGAGGTGATAGCCGCGTGCGTCCCGCGTGCGCCACAACTTATGCAAGTCCCCCGGCAATGACCCCGCCGCACCTACGACCACATCGCGCGCGCCGCTAAAGGTGTTGATCATGCCGATGACCTCCCCTTGACTGAGCAGCGGCTCATGCTCTAAGTTGTAAATTCGGCTGACCTCGACATCCCACTCGGCGTTGTAGTGACGGCAGCGTTCGGCGTAGGCATCATCGACGGTGTGCGCCTCCAGCAAGGGCAGCAGTTCTTCCAACACGGCGCGGGCATCGCCCACCAGCGGGATCGCCCCGCGCTTGTAGGCGTCAAATTCCGCCACGTTGATATTGATGAAGCGGACATCGGGATTCTGGAAAGCGGTGTTGGAGGCGCTGGTGAAGTCGCTATAGCGGGTGCCGATGCCGATCACCAAATCCGTCTCGCGGGCGATGATGTTCGCGCCCGGCGTGCCCGTCGCCCCCACCGCCCCTAAATTCAGCGGGTGGTTATAGGGAAGCGCGCCCTTGCCCGCCATCGTCTCCGCCGACGGGATGCCGAGTTGCTCCACAAAGGCGCGCAGCATGTCGGTGGCGTCGCTGTAATGCACGCCCCCACCCGCCACGATCAACGGTTGCTTAGCAGCACGGATCGCCGCCGCTGCCCGCTGCAACGAGTCGAGATCAGCGCGATCCCGCCGGATATGCCACACGCGCGGCTCAAACAGCGCTGCCGGATAGTCATAAGCGAACGTCTGCACATCTTGGGGCAAGCACAGCGTGACCGCGCCGGTATCAGCGGGCGAAGTCAACACGCGCAGGGCGTCGGGCAGCGTCGCGATCAGTTGTTCGGGGCGCGTCAGCCGATCCCAATAGCGCGAGACGGGCTTAAAGGCGTCATTCACGCCGATATCTTGGGTGGCTTCGCTTTCGAGTTGTTGCAGCACCGGCGCTTGGATGCGTTCCGCGAAGATGTCGCCGGGCAGCAGCAGCACGGGCAGCCGGTTGATAGTCGCCAACGCCGCCCCCGTGATCATGTTGGTCGCGCCCGGCCCGATGGAACTGGTACAGGCGAAGGTTTGCAAACGATTCTTTTGCTTGGCGAAGGCGACGGCGGTATGCACCTGTGCCTGTTCGTTGCGCGACTGGTAGTAAGGGAAGTGGGCGGCATACTGTTGGAGCGCTTGCCCGATCCCCGCGACATTGCCATGCCCAAAGATGCCCCATGCTCCGGCGAAAAATTTGTTTTCCAGCCCGTCGCGTTCGACCGCCTGTTGCGCCAGATACAACACCAGCGCTTGTGCCATTGTTAAACGCCGTGTTTTTGCGGTCATTGACCTTCCCTTTCCATGTCATGCGTGACAACGGTTACACGCGCATCCAGCCCCGTCCATGTGCCTTTGATCCACGCATACGCCGGATCGTCCGTGTTGGCGAGCGACTGCGCCGACCCCGCTAAAAAGTTCAAATAGTACGTGGTGTAGCCGTGCGCGCTGACCACCGGATGATAGCCCTCTGGCACCAAGACCGCATCATGATGACGCGCCAGCATCAGTTCATCAAGGTGACCATCAGCGGTATACACCCGTTGATAAGCGTAGCCGTCGGGCTTGTCGATCTTATAGAAATAAATTTCTTCGAGGTCGGCTTCGGTCAAGGTACCATCGGGGGCAACGGTATGGACATCATGTTTATGGGGGGGATAGCTAGACCAGTTGCCGGACGGCGTATACACCTCCACACACACCAAGCGGTGACATGCCGAACCGGGCGGCAAGATGCTATTGATCTGGCGGCTGGCGTTGCCCCCACCGCGCAGTTCCACCGTCACATCCGCCGGGGTGATCAGCCGCGCCGGATAGTCTTGATCGGTCGGCACCCAACAGGACGCCACTTCTAAGCCATCGGTCAACGCCTCGATCTCGATCTCGCTGCGGCGTGGCAAATAAATAGCATAAGGCATCCCCAAAAACACATTCGGTCGCCGACCGACATTCATAAAATCGCCGTGACTGGTGCGCACATGCGCCCGCCCGCCCAAGATCACGCTGATATGCTCATGTTCGTGGGTATGGGTATGGAACTTTTCGCCCGCGTTCAGCCGTTGTGCCGCCATGTTCAAATAGTCCCAACCTACGGCGGCGGCACTCACTTGGGTGAAGATACCACTGCCGCCCGCATCTTGGCTTTTGACCAATAAATCACTCATTCTGTTACCCTTCCTTTTATTCTAGCCCGCCGCGCTCGTCCACAAATGCCAGCACCTCGTCCAGCGTCGGCATAAAATTGGCGCACCCGTGTTTGGTGACGACAATCGCCCCGCACGCATTGCCCAAGCGCGCCGCCTTGCGCCAACCCCAGCCGTTGACATAGCCATAGATGAAGCCACCGCCGAAGGCATCGCCCGCGCCAAGGATGTTGTACACCTCGACCGGATAGCCCGGCGCTTCGATCACCTCGCCCGTCTTCAGATAAATCCGTGACCCGCGCGCTCCGGTTTTGAGGATAAGCGCCTGTGCCCCCATGTGCAACATCGCCTCGATAGCGCGTTCGGTATCCCCTTGCACATGGGCGTCCGACACTTGCGAATCGGTGACGCGCATCTGGTCGCCGCTGATCAGCATCGCCGCGTTGATCTCGTCCTCGGTGCCGATCACGATATCGACCAAGCGCAAGATGGCGCGGATTTGCACACCAAACGCCCGCACATCGTGCCACTGGTCGGGGCGAAAATCGACATCCAGCACGACCGTCACGCCCGCCGCGCGCGCTTGTTCCGCCGCGTAAAAGGTCGCGCTGCGGCTCGGTTCATAACTTAAATTAGTGCCCGCGAATTGAAAAATTTTGCTGGTGGTGACGGGCGCGGCGATCACGTCGTCAATCGTCAGCGCGAGATCGGCGGCATTGTCGCGGTAGTACACCAGCGGGAATTTATCGGGCGGCTCGATGCCCAACACCACCGCGCTGGTACGACGCCCCGGTTTGCGGGGGATGTAGTCGGTGGCGACGCCTTCGGTATTCAAAAAGTTAAGGATAAAATCCCCCACCGGATCGACGCCGACCGCCGTCAAGAGCGCCGTTTTTAAGCCCAAGCGGTGGGCACCCACGCTGATATTAAGCGGCGACCCGCCGACATACGCGGCAAAATTGGTGATCTGCGGGAAGGGCGCGCCGACATCATTCGAGTAGAGATCGATGCTGCTGCGCCCCATGTGCAGGCTGTCAAAGTCAGTCATTATGTGCGCCTCTCTTAATTTTTTTTCGCGCCTTCCTGTTCGATCCGTTTTTTTTCTTATTCTTCTATCCATCCGCCAACTCTGCCGACAATTCCGCCGCCGCCCGCCGCACAAACTCCGCCAGCGCCACCACGCGGTCATCGGTCACGCGGATCGTCGGTCCCGAAATGCCAATCGCCGCCACCGCGATCCCTTGCTGGTTGTAGACGGGCGCGGCGAGACAGCGCACCCCCGGCTGGTGTTCTTCATCGTCATAGGCATAGCCCGACGCGCACACGACTTCGGACAGGTGCGCCGCCAATGAAGCGCTATCGCTGATCGTGCGCGGCGTCTTGGAATCGAGCAGGGCGGGCATGGGCAGCTTGGCAAACGCCAGCAGGGACTTGCCCACAGCGGTGCAGTGCATAGGCAGCATCCGTCCAACACCGCCTACGACGCGCAACGATGCCTCCGCCTCGACATCATCGATCATGAGCGCTTTGCCCTCGGAATAGATCGCGGTGTGGGCACATTCGCCCGTCGCCTCGACCAGCCGATACAGGTGCTTACGCGCTTTTTCGCGCAGGGGCATCCGGTTGACCAGTTCCCACCCAATTTGATACAGGCGCACCCCCGGCACAAACCGTCGCGAGGTCTGCTCGTGCTGAAGATAGCCATGCTGCACCAGCGTCTTGACCAAACGGGAAGCGCTGCTCTTGTCGATCTCGAGCTGTTCGGCAAGCTCGGTGATACCCATCGACCGCCCCGCTTGCCAGATCAGTTCAAGGATACGTATGCCCCGCGCCAATGATTGAATCTCGCTCATGATTGCTCAATTGAAATGCACCCCGCTGAGACGCTCAGACGGCGGCTAAAGCCGTAAGGCGCTTCATCTACAGCCGCTGAAGCGGCGTAGCTTTCGCGGGCTAAAGCCCTACTTCTGTAAAAGTTGCGTATCGTGCAACAAAAATCATATTTAAGCCCTAAAATGCGTTTTTTGTTGACAAATTCACAACTCCACTTTACTATGGTTTTCAAGACTTTAGCAAGTGGAAGTTAGGGTTTAGGGATCAGGGGGCAGGGTTTAGGGAAACCGCCACGCCGCCCTCCAAAAACGCGCCGCCTGTCCACACTGCGCATCGTCTCTTCTGTATCTTTCTTGTATTATTTTTCTTGGGGAACTCGACTCTATGGCGATTGTGAATATCGGCGTCCTTGGTTTGGGGCGCATGGGACAAGTTTATGCCTTGCACGCCGCCCGTCAGATTGACGGCGCGCAGTTGGTGGCGGTCGCGGATCCGCGTAGCGACGTGACGACCGAGTTTGCCCGCAAGGTGAACGGGGTCGCCACCTATGCCGACTATCGCGACTTGCTCGCCCGTCCCGACATCAACGCCGTGATCGTCGCCACCCCCACCCACACCCATGAAGAAGTCGTGATCGCCGCTGCCCAAGCGGGCAAAGCCATCTTCTGCGAAAAACCCACTGCCCTCACGCTTGCCGCCACCGATGCCATGATCGCGGCGGTCGAAGCAGCGGGGGTGCTGTTCCAAGTCGGGTTCATGCGCCGCTTTGACGAAGGCTGTGCCAACGCCTACCGCCAATTGCAAGCCGGCGTGATCGGCGACCCTGTGGCGATCCGCTCCATAGGGCGGGACGGCGGGCGCACGAGCCTAGAGTACGCAGACCCTGCCGTCAGCGGCGGTCTCATCCTCGACATGGGCATTCACGACTTTGACCTGATCCGCTGGTACATGGGTGCCGAGGTCGAGCGCGTCTATACTGAAGTCTCCAGCCTCGTGTTCCCCGAACTGACGACCGTCGGCGATGTCGATTACGCCATGATCAGCCTGCGCTTTACGAATGGCGCGCTCGGCAATATCGAGGTCAGCCGTGATGCCGTCTATGGCTATGATATCCAAACCGAGATCATCGGCACCAAAGGGACGCTCAAGGTCGGTTATTTGCAATATACCCCGGTCGTCGTGGTCACCCAAGCGGGTGTGACCCACGATATTGTGCCGCACTTCCCGCAACGATTCGGCAGTGCCTACACCCGCCAAATCGAACATTTCGTCGCGTGTTTAGGCGCGGGTGCCGTCCCGCTGCTCACGCCCGCCGACGCCCGCGCCGCCCTGCAAATCGGGATCGCCGCGACGATCTCGCAACACGAAGGGCGTATCGTGCGCGTGGCAGAAGTCGGTGCCTAAGATGTTTACGCCAGCCTTGCGCTGTGTTGTAAAGTTTAGTTTGTGAATTGCTTTATAAGGAGTTAAGTCAATGTCACGTTTTTTTAGAGTATTGGTAGTTGTTGCCCTACTCGTCTTGTCGGTGAATGCCGTCGCGTTCGCCCAAGATGCCCGCCCCTATCGCATTGTCGTCGTCACGCACGGACAAGCCTCCGACCCGTTCTGGTCGGTCGTCAAGAATGGTGTCGATGCCGCCGCTGTCGATATGCGCGTCACCGTTGAATATCAAGCGCCCGCCACTTTCGATATGGTCGCCATGTCGCAATTGATCGACGCCGCCGTCGCCAGCGAACCAGATGCCCTCGTCGTGTCGGTGCCCGATGCCGACGCCCTCGGACCGTCCATCAGCGCCGCGATTGCTGCGGGGATCCCCGTCATCTCGATCAATTCCGGCAGTGATGTCGCCGCCCAATTGGGTGTGCTGGCGCACATCGGTCAAACCGAATACGAAGCCGGTTTCGGCGGCGGTCAACGCATGGCAGACGCCGGCGCGACCAACGCCCTGTGCGTCAATCAAGAAGTTGGGAACGTCGGTCTTGACCTGCGTTGCCAAGGCTTTGCTGATGCGTTGACCGCCGCTGGCGGCACCTCGGCAGTCCTCGCTGTCGATTTGGCAGACCCCACCGGCAGCCAAAGCCGTATCTCGGCAGCGCTCAGCGCCGACGACACCATCAACGCCATCCTCACGCTCGGTCCCACTGGCGCGGCTCCCGCGTTGGCGGCGCTGGAAAGCGAAGGCATGATGGGCACACTCTTGATCGCCACCTTCGACCTATCGCCCGATGTGTTGGCGGCAGTGCGCGATGGCAACATGTTGTTCGCCATCGACCAACAACAATACACGCAAGGCTATTTGGCTGTGGTGTACGCCACCTTGTATCTGGAAAACCTGAACACCTCCGGACAACTCTTGATCCCAACCGGTCCCGGCTTCGTGACCCAAGAGACCGCCGAACGGGTGATCGAATACTCGGCGCGCGGTACCCGCTAAACAACGGGGATGGCTTGTCGGGGGGGGCAAGCCATCCAAGTTGCCTAAACATTAACTATCAATAAACGCAAACTGCTGATGAAAGCGCTGATCGATAGGGCAGAGGAGCCATCACCAGCCAAGCCCAAACGTAGTCTGCGGGAATTTAGAGGGGTTGCCGCGCATCTTTATGATGGTACCGACGCCCAAGAAGCGGTGAACAAAATCCGCAGCGAATGGGGATGATCGCCCGTAAAGATTGCAGAGGCTTTGGGAGGGATTTAAACGAGTCACAGAACTACGCATTTTAATCTTGGATGAATTAGAACTTGATTCGTAAAATCACGATACTCGACCTTACCTTTTAATTTCAATTCCATACTCCTTACTAGACAGGCACCTTATTGATGACCATCAAAACCGTTGAAAAACCCGATGAGCGTGTCCGGCGCGAGGGCACCCTCCGAAAACTATTACGCCGCCCTGAACTGGGCGCGGTCGGCGGCGCGCTCTTGGTGTGGCTGTTCTTCGCCGCCACTGCGGGCGACAGAGGCTTTCTGTCCTTGCGCGGCACCGCCAATTATTTAGAGGTCGCTGCCGAACTGGGCATCCTCGCGGTTGCCGTCGCCTTGTTGATGATCGCCGGCGAGTTTGACCTATCCGTCGGTTCGATGATCGGCGCGACGGGCATGATCACCGCCGTGCTGAGCGTAGAAATGGGCTGGAACATCTGGGCGGCGATTGCGGTATCGTTGGTGTTCGCCCTTGCCGTCGGGGCGATCAACGGAGTCTTGGTCAACCGGACGAAACTGCCGTCCTTCATCATCACCCTCGCAACCTTATTCATCATACGCGGCATGACCGTCGGCTTCACGCGCTTGATCACCGGACGCACCCAAGTGAGCGGCATCAAAGAAGCGCTCGGTTTCGACTCGGCGGCGGCGTTCTTCGCCAGTTCGCTCAAAATCCTCGATCCGTCGTCGGCGCGGGGGGCGATGGCAGAATTTTCGGTCTCGATTTTGTGGTGGTTCTTGGTCGCCGCGCTTGCCACCTATATCTTGTTGCGCACCCGCCCCGGCAATTGGATTTTTGGGATCGGGGGCGACGAAACAGCCGCCCGCAACGTCGGGGTGCCTGTCAACCGGATGAAAATTTACTTATTCATGGCGACGGCACTCACGGCGTGGCTGGTGTCTACGATTCAGGTCTTATCGGTCGGCAGTGCCGATACCCTGCGCGGGGAACAGCGCGAATTTTTCGCCATTATTGCGGTCGTGATCGGCGGCACCCTGCTCACAGGGGGGTATGGATCAGCGATTGGGGCGGTGTTCGGGGCGCTCATCTATGGCATGGTCTCGCAAGGCATCGTCTTTACGGGCGTGGACTCCGATTGGTTCTTGGTGTTCATGGGGGCAATGCTGATCATCGCCGTGCTGGTGAACAACTACATCCGCAAACAAGCGTCGGAGGCGAAATAACATGGATCAGGCAGCCGTCCCCGTTTTAGAAGCCCGCAACCTGTCGAAGTATTTCGGCAGTGTCATCGCCCTCCAAGATATTTCGCTGACGCTGATGAAGGGCGAAGTCTTGTGCTTGTTGGGGGACAACGGCGCTGGCAAATCCACATTGATCAAAACCTTGTCGGGCGTCCATCGCCCCGATAGCGGCGACTACTTGGTTGAGGGCGTGCCCGTGACGTTCAATTCCCCGCGTGAAGCGCTGGATCACGGCATCGCCACCGTTTACCAAGACCTCGCCATGATCCCGCTGATGAGCATCGCCCGCAATTTCTTCCTCGGTTCGGAGCCAACGACGGGCTGGGGCATCTTCAAACGCTTTGATATGCAGCGCGCCAATGCCATCGCCCGCGAAGAACTGGCGAAGATGGGCATCGACATCCGCGACCCCGAACAAGCCGTCGGCACGTTGTCGGGCGGGGAGCGGCAATCGGTGGCGATTGCGCGGGCGGTCTACTTCGGTGCGAAGGTGCTGATCCTCGATGAGCCGACGTCGGCATTGGGCGTAAAACAAGCGGGCACGGTCTTGCGCTATATCGCCAAAGCACGGGCACAAGGCGTCGCCGTGATCTTTATCACCCACAACCCCCACCACGCCTACCCCATCGGCGACAAATTCACCATCCTCAAGCGCGGGCGCACACTGGGCACCTATACCAAAGCCGAGATTCAGCGCGACGAAATGATCCGCATGATGAGCGGGGGCGAGGAACTAGACGCGCTGGAACACGAACTGCGCGAATTTACCGGCGATGGCAGTATGGGGGCGTTGGCGGATGTTTCAATGCCTTAGTCGGCGGAAACCTCATTTGAACGGGATTGGCGCGAAACACGGTGCGGGGCTGGTTGAAAGTTTCAATGCCTCAGTCGGCGGAAACCTCATTTGAACCCTATGCACATCATCCTGCTTGAGACCCTCCAAAAACGGGCAAAAAGCCCAAAAACTTGCGAGAGGCTCTCGCGTAGCACCAGAGTCACTACGCCTCTCGCACGCCCGCCTTTGCTCTTGGGGATGAGGTGATGTTTGGTGACGACGCTGACGGCGCGTTCACATAAGGCACGGTGAAATAGGGTGGGTTGGTTGGGCATAGTTCCCTCAAGAAACGAGGCGGTTTTTGAGGATAGTATAATCAAAAATGGTAACTGCTCAGGCTGAAAAACGGTCGGTAATAAAGGGAGAAATGACCGTTGGCGGCAAATGGGCGGATATTCGGCGCGCGGACTTTCATGTTAACGAACGATTGACAAGCGCCTAATCCGCCCCACCAACGATCTCCGTTGCGGGCCCCTAACCACAATAGGGCGGGTTTGTTTTTTGTTGCCAACCCCTATCGTCTCATCAACGTAAATGTAGGGGCGGATTAGGCGCTCGTGGAAAAATC
>JBBRTY010000034.1:0-26116 GCA_038248285.1 Aggregatilineales bacterium | reverse complement strand
GTTCATGTTGCGCTTGAGATTCTTGACGTACCATTCGTAGAGGACCGTTCCCAGCAAAAAGTGAGCGACGGCGGACATGAGCAAAAACAGCGCAACCGCTGGTCCAAATGGGATGTCACCCGCAGGTTGGAGATTTTGCTCTAGGCTGAATGTGCCATCGCCAACGATAGCGCGCAGATAGAGCGTGCTGAGGCTAATGGCGAAATTTGAACTGAGCGCGATCATCGCGATGCCCTGAATGAGGTGGAAAACACCCATAATCAGGTTAAAGCGGCGCAAATTGACAAATACCTGTTCAGGGACATCTGGAATCATGAGTGGGATGCTGGGGACAACTTTTGCAGACATGGGCATTACTTTCTGTTTTAGGACATCTTTATTTCAATTCACAAGCAACCTGCTTCATAACACGCTGCTTGTGCGAAGAACAAGCTTTTACCGAGTCAGTATTATCCCTGTAGACATGATTGTCAAGGGGTTCGAGTCCGTTTAGCAGGGCTGACGCATGAAACAAAGTATGACCCGTATAGCACTTTAGAAACCCTTATACAGCCAAAGGAAATCGCTCCCACACTCCACAGGTATTTATTCACCTGCCCGTGCAGACCGTATTTTCCCCCAGTCCTATAGGGTTCATTAGGTGTTTCTTAGGTTCAAATTCACGGATTTTGAGCTTAATCCCATGGATAGGTGAATAAATACCTCCACAGAGATGACCTAGTTCTTTACAGTTTTTTATGGGTCACACTCTCGTTCATGCGTCAGTCCTGGGGCAATTGCACGGCACACCAGATCCCAATTACCTTGACGCATACGCCCATTTTCAAACAACAGCTATCCGTTATTTTTTTCATGTTACAATCATGAGAAGTCATCATCCAAAGGAGCTATCCCCCATGATTCGTCGGTTCCTACCTTTGATCGTTATGATCCTGTTATGCAGTTTGGTACTGCCTGCCGCCGCCCAAGATCAAAATCATGTCGTTCAGTACGGCGAAAGCCTATTCCGCATTGCCCAACAATACGGTGTCAGCGTAGAAGCCATTGCCCGCGTCAACAATATCGCCAATACGTGGCGCATTGATATTGGGCAAATCTTGACCATCCCTAGCGCTGATGCTGCCCCTCTTGCCGAACCCGACAGCGCGATTGCCCTAGAAGCAACCGCAACCGACGCGACCACCGAAAGCGTCCCCGTTGAAATTGCCGACGCCTCTGCCGTCGAACCCTCCAGCACGCCCGAACAAACCCATGTCGTCGCATGGGGCGAAAGCTTGGGTAGTATCGCCAGTAGGCACCAAATGTCGCTGGAAGCGCTGGCACGCCTCAACAACATCTTAAATCCTGACCTCATCTATAGTGGTCAAGTGCTGATTATCCAGCCCGGCACGGGTACCGAAGAAAGCCCCACTCGGCAGGGTTCGAACTATAGCAGTGTGACCCACATCGTGCAACCCGGCGAATCCTTAGTCACCATCGCCCGCGAGTACGAAATTAGTTGGTTGCAAATCGCCCAATGGAACAATCTCACCGATGCTGACCTCGTGATGCCGGGTATCGAACTGATCATCCCCGGTGCCGACGTCCTGCCCGATGCAAACCACAGTTTCGCCACTGCCCCTGCTGCCCCCGAAGCCCGCATCGGCACCGGACGCGAAATTATCATCGACCTCAGCGAGCAACGCATTTATGCCTATGAAGATGGGCGCTTGGTGCGCAGCGTCATCGTCTCGACAGGCTTACCAGCGACCCCCACGGTGCAAGGCAATTTTACGGCGCAACGCAAATATGTCGCCCAAACCATGACCGGCCCCGGATACTATTTGCCCGATGTGCCCTATGTCGTCTATTTTTACGCGGGCTATGCCCTGCACGGCACCTATTGGCACGACAATTTTGGTCAGCCGATGAGTCATGGGTGCGTCAACCTGCCCACGCCAGAGGCAGAATGGTTTTACACCTTCGCTGATATCGGCACCCCCATCCACGTTCAAACGTAACACCATGCCAATAAAAAGGGCAGATGGATATCCATCTGCCCTTTTTCGTAAAGTTTAGGGATTAGAAAAATCGATTTAGGATTTAGCGCGGTTCAAAACCATGCTGTAAACAAAGTAGATCACCACCACAAGGACAGCCACGACAACCGTATACAGCAAGGCTTGGGGCAAGAAATCCGTAATTTGGATATTCATGCGTTCTACTGTGCCACCACCGGCTGATTCGACGGCTGCCGCCAACGAGTTTAACTCAGCAGCATAAGGCGATGTAATGGTGAAAGGCGCTAACAATGCGACAAAAAATGTGACCACGACCACGACAATCAATCCGTAACGGAACAAACGTAAACGACCTTGAATATCAGACTGAGCGATCATTTTCAATTCCCCCCGGTTTCAAACCGGCAGCAAAAGGATTCTTCAATCATGATACCCCAAAATGACATTACAGATCATTAAGAAAATAATGACATTTGCTCCATAATCTGCTAAAAGGTGTTTAACGTTATTACGATCTCTTGTCGAAGTGTCCATCCAGAGACGTTACGTGCCCGTAAGTCCCAACTCCGCCGCCCGATCCTGCATTGCCTTCAACACCAAGGGCACATGGAACTCCCACAAATCAACCGCTAGTGCCGCCGCCCCTTGTTCGACATCTTCGCGATTGACGCCGGCAGCGAAGGTCTTATCTTTCCACTTTTTGCGAATCGAACGCGCTTCCACATCTTGAATATTCTTCGACGGGCGCACCAGCGTGACTGCCGTGATCAACCCCGTCAATTCATCAACGGCGAACAGCGCCTTTTCACGCAATGTCGTCCGCACCCCAAAAGGACCATGACTCAAGATCGCGGCAATGTCATCCTCCCCCAACCCGCGTTCCCGCAAGATGGGCGCACCCGCCATCGGGTGTCCTTCCAGAGTCGGGTGTATTTCCCAATCAAAATCATGCAGCAAGCCCACCAACCCCCAGCTATCGGCGTCTTCGCCATAATGCAAGGCATACGCCCGCATCGCAAATTCCACCGACAGCATATGCTTGCGCAAACTATCCGATTGCACAAACTCACACACAATTGCCCATGCTTGCTCACGCTCCATCATCACTTCCCCTTATGGTTTCGGTGCCTGTACCGCCACTGCGGCATGAAAATTTCCGTCTGCTAATCGTAAATCAAAAACGCGGTGCGACCCCACCTGCATCATAGGCTCCCCGTCATCGACAGGGACGCTAAAGGATTTCACCGCCCGAAACCCCTCTCCCGTCGCCTTGATTACCGCTTCTTTGCGCGTCCATACCCGGAAGAATGCCGCCGTTTGCGCTGCTGTCGGCAACCCCTCAACAGCAGCTTGTTCTTGCGCTGTGAACGACTGTGCCATCACCCCTGCCCTATCCGACATGGGGCGCACCACTTCGATATCAATCCCCACTGGCTGCATCGCTACCGCCACCAGTCCCATCCCTTCCGAATGCGTCAGGTTGAACTCTAGTGGCGGCGCGTGCAAGAAAGGTTTGCCATATGCACCCTGTCCAAATCCCAACGACTCCGGTGGGCGTGCCGTCACCAGCCCCAAGATCAAACGCAGCGCTGTGTGGGCACCCACAAAGCGCTGCCGCAGCACCGGAAAAGCAAAGCGATCTGCGCGCGCCCGCTCCTCCGCCGACAAAATACTGATCGCGCAAGGCGCATCCAAATCGATCCGCCACACCCGCACATCGGGCGCAAAGGCAGCCCATTCCGACGGAATCGCGGTGATCGCGGCGGACAGCGCGCTGCTGGCGGTCATGAAAGCGTCAGCCGTTCTGTTGGGGCAAATAGGTCTCGAAGCTCGGCGGGAACTGGGCACCCTGCATCTTCAGTTGTTGGATGCGATACAGATATGCCGCCCCGTTCATAATCTGTTGGGCGACATCAGGCGCGCTACGACGGGCAGGGTCTTGCAGGTATGTGCCCTTCACCCACGCATTGAACGCCCCCATCGACGGACCGCACCAGATTTGATAATCCAGTTCGCGCCCTTTTTCGCCGCTGTTCGACCAGCGCGACGACAAGCCCAGATACCAGCGGAAGATGAGTGCCATCTTGCGCTTGGGATTATCCTCGGCACGGTGAATTTGTTCCGCGTCCCGCTCCATGAAGTACGACACCGTATCGCGCCAAATATCTTCCATCGGACGTTTGAAAACCTGTTTCTCCAGTTTTTCGCGTTCATCCTTCGGGATCGCATCGATGGAGTCATATTCGCGATACAGTTCATACAGGCGTTGGGCGCGCATCGGGAACATGGTGCCGCGTTTCAACAACTGCACCTTCACGCCCATCTCAAACATATCGGCAGCGGGTGCCATCATCACATCCGCCATATCCGCTTCGCCCAACAATTTCTTGGTATGGGGCGATGCGCCAGATTCGTAACACGCCTGATTGACCGATCCCGTCACGACATACGCCGCGCCCATCATGAATGCCGCCAGAGCCGACGATGGCGTGCCAATACCGCCTGCCGCGCCTACCCGCACAGGTGCCGCAAACTGATGCTTGGCTTGCAATTCATCACGCAAGCTGAGGATAGACGGCAAAATCACCACCAGCGGGCGATTATCGGTGTGCCCGCCGGAGTCGGCTTCGACGGTGACATCATCCGCGACCGGCACCCGTTTCGCCAACTGCGCTTGTGCCTCGGTGATCAGCCCCTCTTCGACGAGCGGACGGAGCAAGCGTTCGGGGCTGGGTTCCATAAAACGCTGTGCCACTTCGCGGCGCGACACTTTGGCGATGATGCGGTTGCCGATGACGACATTGCCATTGTCATCCGCGCTCAAGCCCGCCGCGCGATAGTAGACCACGTTGGGGGTCAAATCGATGAACGCCGACGCCTCGACCGTTTTCACGCCATACTGCAAGAACAACTCGACGGCGCGCCGTTCCATTGCCGCTTCGCTCGGGCTGTGGATTAAATTGAAGGCATAAGGCGCATTCGGCAATGCCGCTTGCACCTGCTGGATCGCCGTCTCTAAACGCGCGCCCAACACCCCCGCTGCCCCAAACGAGCTAAGCAACCCTGCCCGCCCCATCGCCACGACCAGATCGACCGAAGCAATCGCGTTCGCCATCGCGCCGGTGGCATATGCCATGCGCACGCCGTACATCTGGCGAAATCCAGCATCCCCAAATTGATCCGGAGACACCGGCAACGCCGACGCCAGCAATGGCGTCGTGCCGGCGTGATCTTCGCGCCCGCTGTTCGTCACCCCAACGCGCCCCCCTGCCACGATCACATAGAGGGGCTGATCCAGACGGCTTAAACAGGCTTGAATGCCAGCATCATCGAATGCCGCTGTCCCGATATCTCCCTGCCACATGCGGGGGGCACGCTGTGATCCCCCGCTGCTGATTGCATTATTTGTTTGCATATCCTGTTTTCTCGCTTCATTGGGCGGTTAAGACCAGAGTTTTGTCCGCCATTATCGCGCAGGTGAACGGTCTGGCACCACTATCAACGGAAATCAGTCTCCATAACGCTGACAGTGGCATTCTTGAATTCGTAAATGCGCAGCGCGCCCTTCCACAAACTGGCGTCGGCGGTAATCTGCACACGGTCACCTATCGGCTCGACTTTGGTGATATGGACTTCCACCTGTACCGCGCCACTGTCGCCCAACACCTGACCGCGATATTTCCAGATCATCTCACCGGGGCTATTTTCAAAGTGGGGGACAGCGAACGAAGCGCCGACACCAGCACGAAGGGCATAGAGCTGGATCGACTGCATGATCGCCTCCAAGCCGAGCGAACCGGGCATCACGGGGTCTTCATGGAAATGGCATGACAAGAACCAGTCGGAGGGATCGACTTTCGTGGTCGAATAGATATACCCTAGCCCTGCCTTACCTCCCTGCACATCCACCAGCGCCTCATCTAAAAAGGCGAGTTGCGCGGTCGGTAGCGCCATGAAGGTTTCCCCAAATACGTCATCGGACGATTGCGCTTGACGATTACCGGATAAACGCACAATCGACGCACTGGTATTTGCCTCATGCCATTTGGCGGGCGGGTTGCCCCGGTCTAGCCCCGCTTGGCTGGCGAACGACGCCAGTGTGAAGTAGCCGAAGGTAGAACTGCCGACGTAGAATTGCTCCCCATCCAGCGACAGATCAAACGTGTATTTCTGAATGATGATCCCCTGCAACACTGTGGACGACACCAGTGTCACACGATTCACCAGCGTCTTGCCGCGCAAATCGACCGGACGGGTGAGTTTGCCTTGCCCGTCGAGGTTGCGGAAGTAAAAATCAATCTCAGGGAAGGCGAGGGTAGGACCCATGAACGCCGACAAGAAGCCGCACGGTTGCAGCGCGATCTCCATCAACATCGAATAAGGCGTGAACGGATACGGGTTATCGCGATAGAACCATATCTCGGCAGGCACATCGTATTCTGCCACCATATTGGAACCGACTTTGGTATCGAGCCGAGTCGCGTTCACTTCAACGATCCGCGACAGCAGCATGAGATCGCTGTTGGGGATGCGCGGGGCACGGCGATCATCGTAAACCGCGTATTCGGGACCAAAACAGGCTTTGATCGACCCGCGCGCGAATTGATCAATCGTCGCGGTATCGAAAATCGCGGGACGCCCGACATAGCGAGTCGTCGGAACCGGCAATTGTCCTCGAACGGGGATCGCGGGCGCACGAGCGGCAACGACAGGCGCTTGTGTCCCCCCCCCATGCGCCGCGCCATGCAATTGCGCGAACAATGCCGCCCCCAGCGCTTGTAAACCCGCTGTGCGGCTATTGAGCATAATGCTGTGATCCGACGCGCCCACCGGCAGCGGTGCTGCCGACCGTTGAGGGATGCGTTCGATAGGGGTGGCGGCAGGGCGCGCCGCATCGCCAAAACGCTGACGATTTTCAGCGCTCAAAATCACATCACGCACTGGTTCACCCCCCAAGGTGATTGTTCGCAACAACTGCTTGACGATCTGCGCTTGGGGATCATCACCATATAACAGCGCCAAATCCACCGGCACATGATGGCTCACCAACCGCGCCAATAATTTCACCAACGCCGTATGGTCATCCAAGCGCAAATTATCGATGGCAACGCTAAGATACTCGCGCTTATCGACCGACAAGGTATCCCCAATCCAACGGGTACAAGTCGAGCCGGGACCCAATTCGATGAACACCCGCGACCCATCCCGATGGGCGCGGTCGATCAAACGTGGGAAGTCGATCTGCTTACACGAGACGCGGGCAATACTGCGGGCGATCAAATCGCTCTCTAAACGCAACGGTTCATAATCCGCCGCCGAATAGAAGGTCACATTCTGCTCGAAATCATGCAACGGCGACCGATACAACTTACAAAATTCCTCAAAATCCGCCATCATGATCTCGTTGTGGGTGACGACATCAAACGGAGCCAACACCGATGGGCACCCCAAGCGGTCGATAATCCGTTGGCACACCGTCGGATCCCCCGCGATCACAACTTCATGGGGCGTGTTGATATGGGTCAAAAAGACGTGCGACTCGACCGCGATCTGCGCGCTTACTTCCAGCGGGGTTGATGAAAGCACATACGATACCCAGAAGTTATCAGGCACATCGTCGCCTAGCCCCCACGCACGGCGGATTGTATCCTTACGCCCGAACAAGCGCCGCGTGAACAAATCCGAATCTTTCAGGGCAGCACTGGCACCATCGCTATCGCGCCAAACACTCATCGCCCAAAACATCGTACCTTCGCCCTGACTATAACCAAAAGACGAATCCGGCTCGACCTTGAACAGATCGCGCAGCACATGGGTGTATAACACCGACAGCATTGTCCCCGATTCCATCATCGCCGTTTGGTTCTGCGTTAATCGCGACCGGAAAGCACGAACTTCGGGGCGAGACGGTACCTTCAGCCAACGCGAATAAATGTAATGCTCGGCACTGCGCGCCGACAAATCCGTCGTTAGCGTCTCCAAGTGGTCATGCGCGCTAGGGAACAGATGCAACCAATCGCGCCCGACTTCGGGATACGAATTGAACGCCCCCGGATAAATGAACGTGATGCCGTTGCTCGTGCCGAGCGGATGTGGGGCAAAACAACTTCCGGCAGGGGTCAACCATTCTTCTGACCGTTCAAAGGCAGCGGGCACACCCTTGCGCGCCAATTGAATTTCACGCAGCAGCGCCGCCTGATCCCGCCCGACGAGCGCGAGGGCGTAAGGCTTGTTCTGACCAAAGGCGGCGAAGGCTTGCCGTGCCAACGACGCCAGCGACTCGCCCGCGTTGAGGGCGTTTTCCAACCAGTCAAGACGACGAATCAGTTCATCCCCGTCATTGGCGCTGATCGGGAATAACCGGAAGGCTTGATCGCGCAGATAGCTGCTGGTGTGGATCGTCTGCTGCCGAATCACATCGTTATCAGACAGGATCACATGGGTACTCGCGCCTTCAGCACTTATCCCACTCAAAGACGCATAACGGGCTTGCGCCCCCGTGCGGAACCATGTGCGCGAGGTCGGCGCGACATAAAAGACATTTTTCTGCCACACCTCCGGCAATTTAGGTGCCGTCCAATGCGGCGTTGCCGGGATAAAACGCCGATGGAGGCACAACGCCGCTTTGATCAAACTCGCCATGCCCGACGCCGCGCCAGTGTTGCCGATATTGGCGGCGGCGCTACCGATGGCTGTTAAAGCCGATTCGAGCGGTGCGCTGTGTACCCCACCATACACTTGATTCAGCCCGACGATCTCCGCCGTATCTTGATCCGCGCTGCCACTCGCGGCGACTTCCATCAAGCCGACTTGTTCAGCGCGAACCCCCGCCGCGTCCAACGCCGATTGCGCCGCCGTCGCCACTGCCGCAGCATCGGTGCCGGGCACGATGGTGACACTTTCGAGCGTGGCATACACGCCCTGCCCGTGTGCCCGATCCGCGCGCCGCAGCACGACCGCCCCTGCGCCTTCGCCCACCTGCCAACCGTTGGCGTTCTGGTCAAAGCTCAATGTCGCTGTGCCGCTGTTGATCGGCGTATCCTCGCGACGCAGTAGGACGTTTTCGATACCTCCCGCCAAATCCACCGCACCCAACACGACAGCATCAATGGCATCATCGCGCAGCAGCAAGCCCGCCACTTCGAGCGCCTTCATCACCGAGTTTTCCAATGCCGACAAGGTAAACGCCGGACCGGAGAAATTCCACAAAGAACTCACCCGACTGGAAACGATATTGCCGATATAACTGGTGTATTGGTTCACTTGTCCGGTCGGGCTGATCGCGTTTTTGACCACATCGGTCAAATCCTGGCTATTTGCGCCGTCGTCTGCAAGCTGGATACCCGCTTGGCGCAAACTATCTTCGATTTGCCACGACAAATCGAGACGACTACGGTATTGATGCAAACTCAATTCAGTACCCAACGCCACAATGACGACGACATTTTCGCCTTCTTGCAAACGGGCATCGCGCACTGCATTATCCGCAACCTTCAGCAACAGCAAATGCTGCGGCGTCGGCTGATCGTCCTCTTTGGGGGGGAACTTGAAGCGCAAGAAGTCGATCTCAAACGATTCAATATACGCACCCACCGGCGCATCTTCAGACAAGCCCTTCCATCGTTTGGCGGGCAAGGGCACAAAATGCTGCTTGCCGTCGTACACCGTTTGGGAATATGCCTCTAACCCATCACACCCCCCAAACTGCGCATCCATGCCGATGATCGCCATCCGCACGCGGCTATCCTGTGGTTTGACCGTGCCCCGCACTGTTGCCTGTGTCATGAATGCTGCCTCATTTTGCAAAACCACATGTGCGCTCACCCCACCAAAGCCAAACGCATTCACGCCGGCTACTTTCTCTCGCTGAGACCAAATTGTGTTCTGACTAACGATCTTCGCTGCGCCAAATGCCTTGAGGGTCAGTGGGTTTTCAACGCGCATGGTCGCCGGTATCTGTCCATGCTGCATACTTAAAATGACCTTCAACATGCTCGAAAGCCCGGCAACCGTCAACAAATGCCCATGATTCGCTTTGACCGCGCCGATCATCGGGGCAGCCCCGACGCCCCCAAAAAATTCATCCATTGAGGATAGTTCGGTCTTATCGCCCAAGGGCGTACCGCTGGCATGGCATTCGACATACTGCACAGTACGCGGATCAATCCCACCGGCATACGCCCGTTGAATTGCCAATACCTGCCCGCGCCTGTTGGGGGTCAGCGGGTGCTTGCCACGTCCATCATTCGACAACCCCACCCCCGAAACCAACGCATAGATTTTATCGCCATCACGCAGGGCATCGGCATACCGTTTCAATACCAGCAACCCTGCCCCTTCGCCAGAGATCAACCCTTCCGACTCAGAATCGAGCGGGCGGCTCTCACCAGCGTCGGGGTATGCGCCAAAATGGGTGAAGCCCATATTGACGAACAACGGGTCGGCGGCGCTGACCGCTCCTGCCAGCATCAAATCCGCTTTGCCCGTCGCCAAATACTCACACGCCAAACTGACGGCATACAACGACGAGGCGCACGCCGCATCAATGCAGAATGCCGCCCCGCCCAAGCCTAAGTTCTGTGCCACCACCGCTGCGGGTGGGGTGAGGGTGCGATTGCCCACCCCTCGCGGGCGTTGCAATTGAAAATCGGGCACCCCTAACAATTCGCCCACTGCCGTTTCTAAAGCGGCGTCATACAGCGGCGCGACGCGCATATGCGACTCTTGCGTCGGGAACGACAAATTCCCCAAAATCAATCCGCAGCGCGCCAACACCTCGTGCCGTTTCCAAACGCCGCTGTCGCGCAACGCTTCTTGGGCGACATACAGCGTCCAGCCCGAGGCTTTATCCATCCCCGCTGGAATATCGATCTTCGCGCGCACATACCCACCCCGTAACGAGTAGGTCGTATCCTGCTTCAATCGTTGCGGGTCAAAATAAACCGCCGGATCGACGCCGAACTGCTCTTCCGTCGTCGGAGAGATGCTGTTCACGCCGTGAATAAGATTTTGCCAAAACTCGTCGGGGGTGGTCGCGCCGGGGAAGAGGCACGACAACCCAACGATGGCGAAAGGTTCACTCGTGTGATTTCTGTTCATGGGTTGTTCGTCATCGGGTTATCAAAATTGAGTTTTCACAGGTGCGACTCATACCGTTTCCGGGAGTCGATTTTTGAGGAACATCTCATTCAGGCGCTTGCTCATCGTCACTTCCAAGTCCGAAATGGTGATGTAGATACGATTCTCCGCATCATGGAGCGTGATATTGGCGGTCACGTTGGTGGGGCTATGCGACTTCACCTGCATCGTCACAAAAAACTCTTGCCCAAAATCAGCATTTCCAAAAAATTCCCCGCCCGCCGCTCGCAATGGCAAACTGCCCATGCCATAAAAACGATTCGCCCAGATGCCGATACTTTGCAGTCCGATATCACACATAAAGTAGTTGAACGCCTGTACCGGGAACTGTCCCTGATACGCCTGATCGATTATGGGTAAACGACAGCGCATCTTCAAGCCCGCTTCGCCCAAACTCAAGACCTGTTGCACCCCTTGAAAACTGTAGCCATGAAACAGAGTGCCATCTTCATAAAGCAAGGAACCGGGGATCTCGGCGCTGACGACCAGCTCAAACGGTCGATCAAACACAGGCGCTTCGGGGATTTCTGGGATCAAGCGCACCTGAGTATTGTAATGAAAGCGCGGCTTGCCCTCTTTGCTCAGGCTGTGGATCATCGCATCAAACACCAATGCGTCGGCGTTGCTGCTGATCGCTTTCAAGTCCAGCATATACTCATCAGCGAATGACTCGTCAAAGACGATGCCCTTCAACACTCGATAATTGCTGAACGACGCCAGCTTGTACCCCCGATTGATCTGTTCACAGGCATTGCCGATCCACGACATCGCCGTCACCATCGGCATGACTGCTTGGCTGTTCACGACATGATCGCCGAGGAACGGATTTTCGTTCAACCGCAATTTGCGGCGCAAGCGATACGTCGGCAAACTGCCATCGGCGGGGGTCGGTTGGGGGCGAATCGCGCTCCCCACCACAATCTGCACGGGGGCATCCCCCACTGGGGCGCGCAACTCGTCCGCCAACAAGCGGGTGCCGACCTCAACCGGAATCACTTTGATATGCAGTTGATCGAAATACGCCCGCAGTTGCGGCGTCACCATGCCGCCATCCCACGGTCCCCAGTTGATCGAGACGACATGGCACGCGGGATGCTGGTGCTTAAATTGATGGGCGGTCTTGTTCAAAATTTCGTTGGCGATGGCGTAATCCGCCTGCCCGATATTGCCATAAAAACCCGCCACCGATGAGAACAGCACCAAGGTATCGAGGGAGGCTGCCGGCACCACCGCAAGGAGGTTTTCTAGCCCTTCCACCTTCGCCGAATACACATTCTCGAAATCGGCTTCGGTCTTGTTCTCGATCAGCTTATCCGCCAAATTGCCCGCGCCATGCAAAATCCCCGTGACCGCCCCCATATGGCGGACCGTCGCGAGGGCTTGGCTCAAGGCACTAGTATCGGTCACGTCCGCGCTCAAATAGACAGCATTGCCGCCCGCCGCTTTCACAGCATCCAGAGTCCCCTGAATTTCGCGCAGCGCGATCACCCCATTCACGCCTTTACCGATCACTACCGGGGTGAATTTTTCGCCCCGTGCCTGATAATCGGCGATCAAGCGTTTTTTCAGCTCGCCCTCATCGCTAATCCCTTGCGCCCATACCGGCGCGTCCTTCAAGGCAGTGCGCCCCAACAGGATAAAGGAACAACGAAAATGGCGCGCCATTTCCACCACACACTGAGCGGTGATGCCTCGGGCACCACCGCTCACCAAAAATAGACTAGAGGTATTGAGAGTCGCCATCGGTTTAGCGGTCCTTATCGGTGTGCGGCTCCAGCGCCGAAAGGGTCGTTCTACCCTGCGCGCCATAGGCGACTTCGGTCAAGAGCCGGTTGGGATCATGAAGTTCCGCCAGAACCATCTGCGCGACGTGCGCGCCAGTCGTGGTGGGGGCAACATCAATGGCGCGGCAGAACACATCGTTCCATTCTAAGTTGAGCGTTTTGATCAACCCGAACAGCCCGCCGGTAATCGCGCCCGCGCCGCCCTTGATCGTCGTGGCAAGTGCCCCATCAAGCTGAGTCACCACCACAAACGCCTTGCGTCCGGCTGGATTATCTTGTCGGTTCCCGCGCGTCAAGACAGCTTTCAAATGTTTCGCCATCAAGAAATTAAACTTGACCAGCGCTTTTTCCGCATCATGCCATCCGTTTGCCGACCCCGTCCGCACCCCATTGACGTGAATATATGCGCCAATAGCACCGAACTGCTCGGCAATCACGCTGAGCGCGCTCTGCAAACTGCTTTCGCTCAAATCTGGCAAAGCAATCTGCGCAAATTGCGCCAGCCCAGCCCCCGTGCGCATGACGGGTACGAGGGCGGCGGGCAAAGTCAACACGACCACGCGCCAACCGTCCGCCGTTAATTGCGCCGCCAACGCGGGTGTGGCGTCACCACCATCATCGGTCAGCAAACACAACGCCCCCGCGACGGTCAAATCTTGAAAATCAGGCAGGGGGATGCCAAGCAAAGTCACGACTCTGCGCTCAATACCATGCCCGTCCGGCAATGGCGGGAACGACAGTGCGTCGTCAATCTGACCTTGACGGTCAACTGACTGTGCCACACTGTCGGCTAAATCAAAAGGGGCTGCCGTACTGGTACGGCTTGCCTCCTTCATATAATCGACGATCTGTTGCAACGTGCGCAGTTCGCCCAGTTCTTCGGGACTAAATTGCGGTAGTTCAGGGAATTCTTCGCGCATCGCACCGAGGATTTCCACCCGCTTGATCGAGTCAATGCCGAGGTCAGCTTCCATGTCCATGCTCAGTTCCAGCATTTCAACCGGATACCCCGTCTTGTCCCCGACGATCCGCAGCATCGCTTCGGACAGCGCCGCAAGATCGGCACCATCATTGGCAGGGGCGGCAGCAGGGGCGCTATGACCATTCACAGCAGGTATCGCTACAGGGGCGACGGTTTCAACCACCACTGGCGTAACCGCGACGACTTCAGCGGGGACAGTGGCAGGAGCAGCAGAACCACCCGCTCGTTCGCGCATATAATCGACAATCTGCTGCAAAGTGCGCAGTTCACCCAGTTCTTCGGGGCTAAATTGCGGCAACATCGGGAATTCTTCGCGCATCGCGCCCAAGATTTCCACCCGCTTGATCGAGTCAATGCCGAGGTCAGCTTCCATATCCATGCCCAAATCGAGCATTTCTACAGGGTACCCCGTCTTATCGCCGACAATCCGCAACATCGCTTCCGATAATGCCGCCAGCGCGGGCGCATTGTCCGCGAACACAGCGACAGTCGGTGCTGGCGCGACAGGTGCAACCACCTGAGCCGCCACATACGACGGCACCGGCGCAACTACTGCCGCCGTGACATGCCCATTTTGGGGGGCGGTCACAGGGGCAGAAACAGTCGCCGTGATGGGTGCTGCTGATGCAACGACCGGAGCAGTACTGCCGCCCGCCCGTTCGCGCATATAATCAACGATCTGCTGTAAGGTGCGCAGTTCACCCAGTTCTTCGGGGCTAAATTGCGGCAGTTCAGGGAATTCTTCGCGCATCGCACCGAGGATTTCCACCCGTTTGATCGAGTCAATGCCGAGGTCGGCTTCCATATCCATGCCCAAATCGAGCATTTCCACTGGATATCCGGTCTTGTCACCAACGATCCGCAGCATGGCTTCGGACAATGCTGCCATCGCCGGAGCAGTTGATGTTGGCAGGGTGGGCGGGTCAATCATCGGCAGCGCGGGTGGGACAATTTCCGGCGGCGCAGGGGGATTGATCGACGGTGGCGAAGGGGGAACAATTGACGGCGGCGCGGGCGGATCGATCATTGGCGGCGTAGGGGGGCTAATCGACGGCGGCGCGGGCGGATCAATCATCGGTGGCTGTGGCGGAACAGAGGGGTCAACCGCTGCCTTGACGACAGGAGCGCGCGTCACGACTGGCGCAGGCGCTGCCGCTCGATAACTGACAGGTTGCGGAGCCACGCTAGGGGCAGACCCATTGAGCGCTGTCGGCAAGCTTGCCAAGCCAACATATTGCTGACGGATGATCTCCAACAACGATTGCGCGATCTCGGTTTGATGCTGCATATACCGTTCGTGCATCCGCAGTGTTTCCGTCTGATAATCGTGGAAACGCATCATATTCTGCGCGAACGCCTCCAACCCTTGGGGCGACACGGCTTGGGCGGTCATCAACGTTTGTTGCTGTTGGGTCAATTCAAAGAAAATGCGGAAGTATTCTCCCTGACTTTGGGCGTACTGTTCATGCACGCGCAGCGTCTCCCGCTGGTGTTCGCGGAACTGCTCAAAACCCTCTTCGAGCGAGTGAAGTCGTGTGTTCATGTCGATGCCCTGATCTGAAGCGCTAGATTCTGAGGATATGAGGGCTGCGGGCGCGACTTGCACCACTGGAGCCGGTGTTTCCACCTTGGTGGTAACCGGAGCGACGACGGACATAGGCTGAACCACAGCGACGGGCGGTTGTACCGGCAATACGGGCAGCGGCTGCGGTGCGCTTAAGCCAATCGTTCCGCCCGACGCCAGCGCATTCTGATACGCAGCGCGCGTCTTATCGCTGACATAGGTCGCGGCGTTCAAGACGACGTTCATGCCCTTCTTCTTGGGCGTGGTATCGACTTCCTGCTGATAGGGATCGACCGCGCTCAACACCATGCCCAACACTTGCAATTGCACAACCGCTTCGCGAAGTTGACGGTCGCTATCTTTTTGACGACTGCCATTCAACGCAATCGCGACGTGGGGGCGCGTGCCAAGGATATCCTTGACCAAGTTGGTCAACACGCTCCGCGGACCAAATTCCACAAAGACCGTGCCGCCAGCGGCGTACAGCGCCTCAACTTCATCAGTGAAGCGCACTGGCTTCAAGAGGTGCCCCGACAAAAGCTGTTGCATGGCTGCTGATGTGGCGGGATATGCCGCGCCCGTTTCATTGCTATACACAGGCACTTGGGCGGGTTGGAAGGTCGTGCGGGCGATTACATCCGCAAACGGCTTCTGGGCGTGTCCGACTAACGGCGTATGGAATGCCGCCGCCACCGACAAGGGTGTCACTTTGAAGCCCTTTGCCGCCAACGCTGTTTCCGCTTTCTGGATATCGGCTTTAGAACCTGCCACGACGACTTGGGTGCGCGAATTGCGGTTGGCGATATGCACGCCGGTGAGCAAAGCGACTTCGCGTTCAATCATCGCGAGATCCCCCGCCACCGCCAACATCGTCCCTGCATCAAAGTTCGCCGCATTCGCGGGCGGAGCCATCGCCGCGCCCCGCGCTTCGATCAAGGTATCGTAATCATCATCGCTTAGCACACCCGCCGCCCACAACGCCGACACCTCGCCAAAGCTGTGCCCAGCGGTGAAATCGGCGCGGAAGCCCGCGCGCTTCAGCAAGCGATACATCCCCGCGCTGACCGCGCCAATGGCGGGTTGGGCATAGGTCGTGTCTTGCAGCGCTTCTTCTTGCGCGTTCTTTTCATCCTCCGTGAATGCCGTCGGCGGGTAAACCACCGTTGACAACGACGGTTTGCCCTTGCGGTGCATCACGGCGTCTAACCGTGCGAAGGTCGTCCGCACTTCGGGGAAGTTGATCGCCAATTCGCGCCCCATGCCAAGATATTGCGCGCCTTGACCCGCAAACAACGCCACCACATGCCCAGTGACGGTCATGCCGCTGCGACGATAGAACACCCCTTTCGGGTGCTGCCACTCGTCCGCTTGCGGTTTGCTCGTCAGCAGGTCAAAAGCGATTTGTAAGAACGGCAGCGCTTCTGCCCCGTTCAAAGCCACAAAACCGAGGCGGGCGGCGGACGCGGGCAATGCCGCTGTCGCCGATTCACGCGCCAAGTTTAAGAAATACGGCACAGCATTCGCACCACGCAGGTTTTCCAGCACTTCGGTGATGCGCGTTTGCAACAGTGGGGGGGTGCCCGCTTGTAGCAAAATCGCCTGTGGGGTGTGATTCACGCGATACGACCCATTGTGATCGTGGGTATACTCTTCCATGACGACATGAAAGTTCGTGCCGCCAAAGCCAAATGAACTCACCCCCGCGCGACGCGGGGCATCATCGACGGCTTTGATCCAAGGGCGGGTATCGCCGCTGATATAGAAGGCGGAATTCTCGATGTCATACTTGGGGTTGGGTTTTTCGACATTCAAGGTCGGGGGCAGCACCTTGTGGTGTAGCGCCAGCGCCGTCTTGATGAGACCCGCCGCGCCTGCCGACGCCTTCGTATGTCCGATTTGCGATTTCACGCTGCCAATCGCGATATGCTGCTTTTCGGTATCGCGCTGGTTAAAGAAGCGGATGATCGTCGTGACCTCGGTGGTATCCCCGGCAATCGTGCCCGTGCCGTGCGCTTCGATCAAATCAATCGTCGCTGGCGAAATACCGGCATCTTCATAAGCACGGTTCAACGCCTTCTCTTGACCTTCGCCACGCGGCGCATAAATGCTCTTGAAGCGTCCATCGCTGGACGAGCCAATGCCTTTGATCACGGCATAAATCTTATCGCCGTCACGTTCGGCATCCGCCAAGCGCTTCAAGACCATCATGCCAATGCCCTCACCGACCATCATACCGTCGGAACCCACATCAAACGGACGCGGATGGGTGCCCTTCGTAAAAGCGGGGGTCTTGCTAAAGCACATATAGGTGAAGATCGAGTTATCGGTATCGACACCACCTGCCAGCATCATATCGGCTTGACCAGACGTCAGTTCCGACAACGCCATCTTCAACGCCGCCATCGTGCTGGCGCACGCCGCATCAACCGAGCAGTTGGTACCGCCCAAGTCAAAACGATTGGCGATCCGTCCCGAGATCACATTGCCGAGCAAGCCGGGGAAGCTATTTTCTTCCCATCCGACATACGCCAAGCTCATCCGCTCCACGATTTTAGCGCGATCTTCTGCGCTGATACCGTAGCTTTCCAGCACGCGATTCCAAATGGGATACTGCATCCGCGCACTGAGCGGGGTGATTAGTTTTTGACCGCTGCACACGCCCAAAATAACGCCGGTCTTGTCGCGCAGTGCTTCGGGACCTTGATAGTAACCGGCATCGATCAACGCTTCTTTGGCGACCAACAAGGACAAGAGTTGCGAGGCATCGGTCGCTTCAAGGATGTTCGGCGGCAAGCCAAACTCTAGGGGATCGAAATTGACATCCGGCAGAAAACCGCCACGCTTGGAATAGGTTTTATCAGGCGCGGTCGGATCGGGATCGTAGTAATCGTCAATATTCCAGCGCGAAGCGGGCACATCGGTGATGCAGTCCACTTTGGCAAGGATATTGTCCCAAAATTCTTGGAGGTTATGCGCTTCTGGCATGAGCGCGCCCATGCCAATAATGGCAACTGGGTTATTTCGCAAAAGGGCGTTCAAATCTGACACCGAACTAACTCCCTCGGTTATTCTTCATACGGGTAGGTACAATTGATAAAAGCCCGGCGCGCAATGAAGCGTACCGGAAAGGCGAATGAGCGTATCACAAAATCTGCTGCTGCTCTATATAGAAACAGTCAACCCACACAAAAGTTGCGTTGGCTGCTGGTAAAAAACCACCAAACGCACCGACAAAATCACCTTGAATCCCCACCCTACCCCTGCTAAGCAGGGATAAAGCGGATAATTCATCCCGTCTGCCTCCCCTATGGGATGGTATGGCGACGAGAATGGCTATGATCAGGTATGCCCCTCCACTTTAGGACGTGGAGATAGGGTGCATTCTTACGCGCCGAAGACATTCACCGTAATGTAAATCGGGTTGCCGATCAACAACTGCCCCGGTGTGCGCAGTTCCCACAAGCCCGATAACAAGCCATTGCTGCGCGGGGTGCGCCCCACCAGCGTGATAGTCACCTGTTCCCCCACAGCGATGCGATCTCGAATGACGACCCGCGCCCCGATATTGAAGTTTTCACCACTCACAAAATTGAGCGCAGTCAACCGTTCCCACGCACATTCACCCGTATTCCGCAGAATGACCTCGCGGGTAAATTCAGAATTCGCTGCGATGAAATCGCCATCAGCCGGCACTTGCGAAACGATCTCGTAGTCAAAGTCGCATACTGAGGCAGTAGCCGTTTGGAATTCTGAGAACAAGGTCGCTTGGATCAACGTCTGCGTCACATCTAAGGTCGCGGTCGGGGTAATCGAAGGCGTCGGGGTAATGCTAGGCGTCAAGGTGCGCGTTGGTCGAACCGTCGCCGTCTGCGTGGACGTAAACGTTATCGTCGCGCTCGGCGTGGCGGTAAAGGTCAAGCTTGCCGTCAGTGTCGGCGTTAGCGTCAAAGTTTGGGTTGCCGTCGACGTATAGGTTGCAGAGGCTGTCGGCGTGGCAGTGTGGGTCAACGTGAAGGTCGGCGTATGGCTAACGGTCGGCGATGCTATCAACGTCGCCGTATCGGTCAAGGTGAGTGTGGGCGTGGGCGATAAAGTTGCCGTCGGGCTGGCGGTCACACTGGAAGTCGCCGTTGGAAGAATCGGCGTCCGTGATATCGTCGGCGTCAGACTAAGGGTCGGACTGGGAGTCGGAGTCGGAGTCTCGGTCGGTGTGACCAACCCAATGAGCGCCATAAAACCGCCGGGGAACTGCGCCGCAATTGCCCCGCCCCCTCCAATCAAGACGATGAGCAGCAGCAACCAAGGCACCAATCGCCCGCCCCCACCCCGCCGTGCGGTTGGTTCTGGTTTTGGAAAAGGCGGTGCTATCGGGGTCGTGTGCAACCCCACCGCCGACACCGCCGGACGTTCCCCAGTGGCTTTAGTGACGGGCTTGTTAAAGTTAAGCGTGTCATGATCTTCGCGATTGACGGGGATATTGACACCTTGAGGGTCGTCCACCAAGGCGCGCTCGATCTTTTCCAAATCGGCGATCAGCGCATTCGCGCTTTGATACCGTTCGGCGGGTTCTTTTGCCATCAATCGCCGGATCACTTGCTCGATGGCTTCGGGCACATCGGGTTTGAAATCACGGGCGGAGGGCGTTATTTCATTCAAATGTTTGAGGATGATCGCCAGCGGCGTCTCTGCCTCATAGGGCAGTCGCCCCGTGACCAACTGAAACAAGATGATCCCCAGTGAGTACAAATCACTGCGCTCATCCCCCGCATCCCCCAACCCTTGTTCCGGTGCCATATACGCGGGCGTGCCAACCATGCCGCCACTTTGCGTAAATTGCGCACCCGTCACAATTTTGGCGATGCCAAAATCAGTCAGCACCACGCGATTATCACGATCCACCATCAAGTTGGCGGGTTTCACATCCCGATGAATCATCCCCTGCGCGTGCGCATAGGCGAGCGCTTGGGCAGCTTCGCGGACGATACGGATCGCCTCTGCCAATGGAAACAGCGCACCCCGTTCCGAGAACTGAAACAGCATATCCTTCAGCGTCATGCCTTCGATCAGTTCCATGACCATATAATAACTTTCGGTCGTGGGATCATTCTCGAAATCATACACGCCGACAATATGACCATGTTTCAGTCGGGCGATATTGCGCGCTTCTTTTTCAAAACGACTTTTAAACTCTGGATCATCCGCGAGGAAGGCATGTAACACCTTGATCGCCACGAATCGATCCAGACTGGGATGATATGCGCGGTAAACTTCCGCCATACCTCCACGTCCGAGCCGTTCAACAACTTCGTATTTGCCGAGCTTTCGGGTCGCCACGTTGCGATGAGCGCCTTGTACGAGACGGATATTTCAGTTCACGACGGTTAGTATACCTGAAATGTGCCCATCATCCCAAACAATGGGCACACATTTATGATGAATTTTGGTAGGAAAATTGTTATCCGCCCGCCGCGATCCCTTGAATCCCACCCTCTGTCATTTTACGAGCATCCAAAGCAGCACGGGCATCGTCTTCATTCATATACCCTAAGTCTACCACTACCTCTAAGATGCTGCGATTTTCTGCCAACGACTTCTTGGCGACTTCGGCACCTTTCAAATACCCGATGACCGGGTTCAACGCCGTCACCAAGATGGGGTTACGCGCCAACCAACCGGTCGCCCGTTCGCGATTGGCGATCAAACCGACCACGCACGAATCGGTGAAGGCATTGACCGACCCAATCATGACCTGCATCATCTCATTCAGGTTATGGCTGATGATCGGCATCATGACGTTTAATTCTAATTGTCCCGCCTGCCCTGCCATCATCACCGTTAAGTCGTTGCCCATGATGTGGAACATCGCCTGATTCAGCATTTCTGCCAACACGGGGTTGACCTTGCCGGGCATGATCGACGAACCGGGTTGCACCGTCGGGCACGTGATCTCCGCCAAGCCAGTGGTCGGACCGCTTGCCAGCAAGCGAATATCGTTGGCGATACGGATCAAATCCTGCGCAGTGGTGCGCACTGCCCCGCTAAAGAACACGGCATCGCCCATCGACTGCATCGATTCAAACAGGTCGTCACTTTCGTACAGCGTGAGTCCCGTGAGCGCGGTCAATTTCGCCACCATCCGGCTGTGATATTCGACATGCGCATTCAAACCCGTGCCGTTGGCGGTGCCGCCGATACCCAAACGGCGCAGCCCCTCCGACGCCATTTCGATTTTCTCGATATCACGATAGATCGCCTTCGCCCATGCCCCAACTTCTTGTCCCAAACGGATGGGCACAGCGTCTTGAAGATGCGTGCGCCCGCTCTTGACCACTTCGTCCCATTCGGCGGCTTTGTCAGCAAAAGCATCGGCGCACCGCTTGAGCGTGGCGACCAATTCGTTATGACGCCACAGCACGCCCAAACGAATCGCCGTCGGGATGGTATCGTTGGTGCTTTGCGCCATATTGACATGATCGTTGGGGTTGACGAGCTTTTTGGCGTCATCCAGCGCATACCCAAGGATTTGGTTGGCGCGATTGGCGATCACCTCATTGACGTTCATGTTGTGCGAGGTGCCCGCCCCTGCTTGGAACGGATCGACCACGAAGTGTTCGCGATGCTGCCCGTTGAGGATTTCTTCACTTGCCGCGATGATGGCGTCGGCAATTTTGGCATCCAACAATCCCAGTTCCTTGTGAACCTCGGCAGCGGCACGTTTGATCATCACCATCGACCACACAAATGCCGGATAGGGCTTCAAGCCGCTGACCGGAAAGTTGATCACGGCACGCTGCGTCTGTGCGCCATACAGGGCATTCGCTGGCACTTGCACTTCGCCTAATGAGTCTTTTTCAATACGAAAATCTGTCATGATGGCAGTCTCTACTCCTGAATTTAGCCTACGTCTATTTTAGCGCTGTTATTGTGAAATTTCACGCAAATTCGCCGCACGAGTGATGGATGACAGGGGATTCTTATGCGTTACGCCCCACACAAGGAAAGGGCGCATCCCAAAGTCGATGCGCCCTTTCCTTAAAAAATGCCCGTGCCTGTGCTTAAAGATTAGGCGGCAGCGTAACCGCTGGCGACCACATCCCAATTGACGACATTCCACCATGCTTCGACATAATCGGGGCGGCGGTTCTGATAATTCAAATAGTAAGCATGTTCCCACACATCCAAACCGAGGATGGCGGTCTTGCCAGCCATATGCGGATTGTCTTGGTTGGGGGTCGATTCGATGGAAAGCGCACCGGCGGTGTTCACCAGCCACACCCAACCACTCCCAAAACGAGCGCCCGCCGCTGCCTTAAATTGATCCTTGAAAGCTTGGAAGGAACCGAAATCACGCTCGACAGCGGCTGCCAGTTCGCCCGTCGGGACGTTGCTGCCGCCCGGAGCCATCAAGTTCCAGAAGAAATTGTGATTCCAGTGACCGCCACCGTTATTGCGGACGGCGTTACGGACGCCTTCCGGCAAGGTGTCCAGCGCCGCCAACAAGTCCTCAATCGAGTGGGCTTGCAAGTCAGTATGAGCTTCCAGCGCTTTGTTCAGGTTGGTGACATAGGCGTTGTGATGTTTGTCATGATGAATTTCCATCGTGCGGGCGTCGATATGGGGTTCCAAAGCATCGTTTGCATACGGTAGGGGCGCAAGTGTAAAAGCCATGTTTCGATCTCCTTCAAGTAGGATACAAGTGGCGGTGACATTACAAACTGTTACGCGCAACTAAGAACTTATTGTAACACGACTATGGGTGCTTTTCACAGCAACGGGATGAAAGGCAGATGAAAGATCGAGCGCGGCGGCACGCATGTAGTCGGACTCATTGGCATAAGACCCTGTAATTCCCATTTGCTGCTGGTCAGCCGCTTAGCCGCGTCGGAGGGCAAGCGGCGGGTAAATTGTTAAGAGTAAGTTAGTATTTTGCTGGTGCTTGCCCTAGAAAGAGAGTACGCTAAGCATACTGTCCAATGAATATTGGATCATAAATGGAGCGTGTGTTGATGCGCCGTATCCTACCCTTGCTCGTGTTACTAGCGTTTATCGTCGTGTCCGTCGTGGGCTTAGCCGCGCAAGACAGCGGTGACCCGCCCCTTACCCCCCATATTATTAGATAATACTATCACACCAACTGAGAAAGAGGATATCCGCTTCCTCGAAACGCTCACCCCTAGCCCTACCGCGTCGTTCGCAGTTGCCCCCACCTTGCCGCTGAATGGCACTGATACCGCCAGCCCAACGCCCGCCCTTGCCACCACGCTTGCCTTTCCCGATGGTGCCGCAACCGCTTTCAATCTCCAATTGTTCGACTCGTTTGAACCCGCCCCGTTGGCGATTTGGAATATCGGCAGTGGGTGGGCACTCGTCCCCTTTGAAAATGGCATTGCCTTGCAAGCGGCGGCACCCGCCGAACCGTTGACCCTCGGCTACGGCGGACTCACCGACCTGTCCTTGAGCGCCCGCTTCGTCCTCGACGGCAGCCCGCTACGCTTGTTCGCCCGACGGGGGAACGACGGCGGCTATGAACTCGTCTTGGATGCCAGTGGACTGGTGACCTTGACCCGCTCCGGCGTGGAGCTGGCAGCGGCGCAAACTTCAGCAGTGGGACGCTCTGTGCGTTTTGCCGTCGTTGGGCAAACCCTCGCCGTGTGGATCGACGACATCCCCGTCTTGGGTTACTTTGATCCGAATCCGCTGCCCGGTGGGGTGGTCGGCTTTGAGATCGCGTCGCCCGGCACAGGAACGGCGCTCATCGATGATGTCGTGTTCGCGTGGCGGTCGGACGATGCGCCGGTGCCGACGCTGGCACCTTTTGATAGCCTGTCCACCCAAAGTTTGACCGCCATCACGGGGCAAACTATCGCTTACATGAATTCGGGCAATTTCTTGTCTAGTTCTGTTCCAGTGCTGGATACAAATGGTAATGCCATCATTACTTTGACGGGCGCATTTCCAGCTTGGTCAATTGATGGAAGATATCTTACCTATTTAACAGCAGCACCTCAAGTCAATCGCTATAATTTTGAAAGGGCCCAAGCAGAGCCATTGGGCGGCAGTACCTCGCTCATCTTACCTCGAATCAATGGCACGTTTTGGGACCCAGCATGGTCGCCGTTAGGTAATCCTAATCAAGTAGCTTTCGTGGAAAGTCGCGAGAGTGAGCGTATGGATGTCCTCGTCATGAATACGGATCGTACTGGAGTGCGTAAGCTCACCGCCAATAGTCCCGACCCCATCAATTTTTTACCCATTTGGTCCCCCGATGGTCAATGGATTGCTTTTGCTTCCACCGATAACACGGCATTGGCGTACAAAATTCGGATCATCAAAGCCGATGGGACTGGATCAATTACGACGATACCGCCTACAGCCAGTTATTCGCTACCATTCTGGGCGGGAAGTGGCAGTTACCTCGCCTTTTGGAATGTCACCAACCCGCTGATACCGACTCTTTCGATGGTCAGTTTTACTACCAGCACCGGCACCATCGGCGCCGTGGAAACTTTTAATCCCGTTCAAAGCAGCGATTGGGGACGGGTATGGGTGCAAGGGGACGGTTCCTATGCCTATATGACTTCCTTCAATAGCGTCACTGGCGTTTTTGACCTCAAATATAGCACTAATAACCAACTTATCGGCACGGGCTGGTTCCCTAAATGGCGACCCATTTATCAAGACTGGGTGATCACTGTGACCGATCCCAATACCCTTTTGCCGCCGATTGCTTTCGAAATGGAAGTCCAATGCCCACTTCTTATTAGAAATGCAAGAACAGAGGGCGTAGCATGTGCTTTAAATACCTATCGCAATCGTGGGGCGACGGTCACATGGGCACAGATCGTCGCCTTAATCCTCTACGGCGAAGGAAATTCGGTTTTGACCGCAACCGCTGGTTGCACTAATAACACACAACCGGGCAATCCCGGTTTTCGATCGCTACCAACAGTTCAACCGCCAATTCCAATAGCAACCGCAATTCCAGTACCACGAAATTTCGTGAGTGTAAATTGTAATCCTGTGGTTCATGATGAATTTATCTACGCCATCGTTGAGCAAATGTTCAACGAGTGTAGAAATATATCTCTCCTCCCTAATTCCCCGCGCGTCCCATACGGACAATGTACTGAGCAGGGGTTAGCTGGTTGGCTCGGTATTGTCCAGCGCTATCGTGAGGGGAATGTCTCTGACTTATCCACCTATCTGCCTCGCGCACAGCAAGAGATTCAATACTTCATCGACGGAAGTAATGGTCGGAGAATGGGCTACTGCCCTTGCACGACTGGAAATGTCGCCACTGTGGACGCGGCAAAACAAGGACAAGAGCGTGGTCCATCAGGTTATGAAGGATATCAAGATACGGACTACATCGGATTTTGGTATTCCGACTCTTATTTCGATAATGGTTCTTCGGCAAACCCAGCATTTCGCTACTTGAAAATCTATTAAGTCTTTTGCAGCCAAGAACACCACTTTGTAGATGCCCTATACCCTGCTATTGATTATTCGTGACTACTCAGGTATAGAAACAGAATAAAATAAACAGAGAGGCATGAAGACGTGAAGAAAAAAAGGAAAATACCCCTCGAAACGTGGATGTAGGGGCGGATTAGGCGCTTGTCAATCGTTCGTTAACATGAAAGTCCGC
>JBBRTY010000033.1:0-26604 GCA_038248285.1 Aggregatilineales bacterium | reverse complement strand
CTCGGAAATTCCCGGAGAATTTACACTCACTTGAAATGCACCCCGCTGAGACGCTGAGACGACGGCTAAAGCCGTAAGGCGCTTCATCTACAGCCGCTGAAGCGGCGTAGCTTTCGCGGGCTAAAGCCCTACTTCTGTAATCATGCCAAACCCATAAGGCAGTTGGTATATTTCCATCCAATTGTGCCAAAACATACTATGAAAAAACTCGCCGCGCAGGATGGAATAAGTGTGCGAGAGCGACTGTACGCCGTCGGTGGTGGGCAGCGGAAGCGATAGCCAGAGCATGGTCTTCCATACCAGCAAGAGCACCAAAAATGGGATCAACAGCCAAAAGCGAGACGGCTTAAACCGGCGATCAGGTGATGTCAAGGTCGTCATTGTGTTTCCTATCAAGCGGGCGAAATGATTGCTTTTTATGTCGCCTAAATCAGATGCTTACGATGCCAAGTGGGCACGGATCGACTCGGTGATGTCGGCAGGTTCGGCGCTAAACGAATAGATCACCGCTAATCGACCTTCGGGATCAATCAAATAACTGGGCGTCGTGTGATCCACCGAGTAGTTTTCGCCCTCGTCGGTATTCAAGGTATAGAACAAGTTGTAATCCGCGCTGATCTGGCTTAGCGTCGGTTCGCTCCCTTGCATCACCAAAAATTCCGGGTCAAAACGGGCGGCATAGGCGCTCATCATGTCGGGGGTATCGCGCGCGCCATCGACACTGATGAATAAAAATTGCACCTGTGCGGCATCTTCGGCAAGGTCTTGCTTGATCCGCTTGAATTCCGAAAGCGTCAGCGGGCAAAAATCAGGGCAATGGGTATACCCAAAAAACAGGAGCGTATATTTGCCCCGCAAAGCGCTCAATGCCAACGGCGCGCCATCGCCCCCCGGCAGCGTAAAATCGGCGACGAGGCGCGGCGGGTCGATCTCAGTCACCCCTGTGGAGTAAATCGGCGTTGGGGTGGGTACGACCAACTGGGAACGCAACACTAACAAGAAAATACTGCCCAAAGCGAAAACCAGCCCAAGGCTGATGGCGAGGATCAGTTGTGTGCGCTGATTAGGCGTAGTCATGAGGCACTCCCCTTAATTCGCCGGAGCGCGCAGCACGAACGGCACCGCGATCTCGTTGCCGTCGTCGAAGATCAACGTGACGATGAAGCTGTCGCCGGGCGCGGGCGCATCGGTCATGCCGCCCAAATAGACAAAATAGCCATTGGGACGCATCAACAACTGCGCGCCGATGGGCACGGGAATGAACGGAATCGCGCGGCTGGCAATCCGCCCGCCTTCAGTGACATACGACTCGCGGATTTCGGCAACCGCGTCAAAATCGACGCTGGCGGTGATCAAGTTGGGGGTCGGGATGGTGCGATTGGCGAGGGTGGCATAGAGCGCCAACGCCGGGGGCGCGCTTTCGCCAGCCTCAGGGGTCGCCTCGGCGGTCACTTCGAGACCGGGGATCACCAAAAGCGTCTCGGTCGGTGCCACCTGCGCATAAGGATTCAGCACGATCAACGGCGGTTCGGGGGCACTGTCCGTCACCAACGCGCCTATCGTCTGTACCAGCGTTGCGCCATTTGTGCCCGCAAAGGTCAAGGTTAAGGTCACGGACTGCGCCGTCGCTAGCGCCCCTGCCGCCTCAGCAAAACGCACCGTCTGTCCGTCGGCGGTCAGCGCCACCGCTGCGCCTGCTGGCAACAACACCGCCTCTGTGATCACCGCTGCTACCGGCGCGATCAAAGTGCCGCCGCTCAGGTCGGCACTGATCAGCGTATACCCCACCGAAGTGGTATTTTCGAGACGCAAATACGCCAACACATCCGCCCCCACCCCCGTGACCCACGCATTGTACAGTCCCAGTTCTGCCACCCCTTGATCGGGACCGCTGCTCGATTGGGGGCGCGTATTCGGAGCCGTATCACCAGGTTGCTGTGCCGCCGCGCTGCCCGCCCCTATCCCCAAGAACAGCGCCAGCGTCCATACCAAAAACCGTTTCATCATCAAGATATCCTATTTCTATGCCGTCATTTGTGAATATTTTAACATAAGCGCGGGGTTGCTGGGGCAACGGACCCGCCGTTGTTTATGGGAATCGGGAACGTCCCTCGAATATGACGTTGGGGTAGCAGTTACCTCATTGACAAACCTTGAATTGGGGGTTGGGATTTTTATGTGACCGTTCACGGGAACGGTCACTATTGCCATCAAGTGAATGGGTTGGAAAGGAGACTTCTGCCAAATGTCCACTAAAAGAATCAATATACGGGATGTTGCCGAACGTGCTGGCGTTTCCTATCAAACCGTGTCCCGCGTGATCAACGAACAAAATGGGGTTTCGATCAAAACGCGCGCGCAGATTCTGAAGGTCATCGAAGAGTTGGGCTACTATCCGAGCCGCGCAGCAAAGGCAATGCGTGGCACGAGCCAAACCTTGGGCATCGTGGGCTATGGTCTCGATCTCTATGGTCCTTCCCGTACTTTGGTCGGCGCACAGCAGGAAGCCCGCAAAAACAACTATGGGATCGTGCTCGAACTGGTTCAGGATCCCGAAAACGTGGATGTGCGGGCAATTTTTGAAACGATGCTCTCCAATCATGTGGATGGCATCCTTTGGTGCATCCCCCATATTGGTCATAACATCGATCAGGTGGTTCAACAGCTCCCGAAGCTCTCGATCCCGGTGATCTTCACCGATGTAGCGAGCCATCTGCATGATTTGACCATAGTGAACAACAACTATCTCGGTGGGCAGTTGGCAACTGAGCATCTGGTCGCCCAACGTCGGGGTGCCGTTGCCATCATCACGGGACCGCTCTCTTTTTTCTCCGCGCGTGAACGACATCGGGGCTGGCAAGACACGCTTCAAAAGCACGGATTGCCCGTTGATGAGAGTTGGAGCGTAGAAGGAGACTGGAGCGCGACCAGCGGTGCCCAAGCGCTGAAAACCCTCATCGAACGCCATACCCACGTCGCCACGATTTTCGCCAGCAATGACCAAATGGCGTTGGGCGTGCTGTATGCGGCGGAACAGCTCGGTCTAGTTGTCCCCGATGATCTCGCGGTCGTTGGTTATGATGATATTCCCGAAGCCGCCTTTTTCCACCCGGCACTCTCCTCGGTTCGCCAAAATGTGGTGAATTTAGGGGCTTCTGCCGTATCTCAGATTCTCCGAGTGATTGACTCAATGGCGATCAAAGGGAGCTATCTCCCCGAGATGGTGGTGATTGAGCCAGAGTTGGTCATCCGTGCATCCTCGCTGGAGAATATACGATAGACCTCTTATCAAGATTGGAACGAGTATAGGAAAGGAATTTATTTGCGCCGAACCGCACTGCGTTGCCCCACTTGGGTTAGAAATGTTTTATTTAGTTTGAAGGGAACCAATATGTTAAAGCTCATGAAAACACTCTTGATCGGAATCCTGATGCTGTCGCTTGGCTCGGTCGCCTTGGCGCAGGATGGACCTTCGGGCACAATCACCCTCTGGGGTTGGGCATACGACTCGATGGAAGCAACCGGCTTAATCGATGCTTTCAATGCCGAATATCCCAATGTAACGGTTGAAATTGTCGTTTACCCCTCTGGTGACCTCTATCAGAATTTGCAACTTGCTTGTTCGTCCGGTCAGGGCGCGCCCGATGTCGTACAACTGGAAAATAGCCGCCTCGCGGGCTATGTCGCCCTTGATGGTTGCCTATCCGACCTCACCGATCAGGTCGAGTCGATAGTGCCAAACTTCAATGCCTACAAATGGGCCGACGCCGAACGCGATGGACGCTACTACGCGGTGCCATGGGACTCGGGTCCGGTGGTGCTGTACTATCGCCAAGACATTTTCGAACAAGCGGGGCTGCCCACGGATTCAGAATCCGTCAGCGCCTTGGTGTCAACGTGGGATGGCTACCTCGAAGTCTGTACCACGATCTTTGCGCAAACCGGTCATCCCTGCTTTGCCAACAGCCGCACCGCCAATGACGCCCGCTTGTACGAGATTGTACTTTGGCAGCAAGGGTTGGGCTATTACAACGCAGACGGTGCCGTAACCGTCGATGCGCCGGAAAACATCGCCACGCTGGAAAAACTCGCCGAATTCTGGAGCGCTGGGGTCACCTCCGAAGCGCAACCGTGGACGGATCCTTGGTATGCCGAGTTGGGCGGTACGGGCGAAGATACCGCCGCCACCCTCGTCATAGCCTCGTGGATGGGCGTGTTCTTGAAAACGTGGGTTGCTGCGGATATTCCCGGAGTATGGGGCGTCGCCTATATGCCCGCCTTCGCCGAGGGACAGGTGCGGGCTGCGAATGATGGCGGCTCGACCTTGGCTATTCCCGCAGAAAGCGACAATCAAGACGCGGCATGGGCGTTCATCGAATTTATGCTGGCGCGTCCCGAAAATCAGATCACTCAGTTCGCCTATAATGACTTCTTGCCAGCACTAGAAGCCACCTATACCGATGCCATCTTCAACGAACCGGATCCCTACTTTGGTGGACAGACTCCGCGCGCGATTTATCTGGATGTGGCTGGGAAAATCCCAGTGGCAACAGTCTATGGACAATATTACGGTTTGATGAATGGTCATGTGGCGACCGCCATCCAGCGGTTTGCGACTGGCGAAGTTGATGCGCAAACTGCTCTCACGGAAGCAGCAGAAAACATTCGTCGCGAGACCGGTTTGCAGTAATTTGACATCCAGCGGGGGGCAAGCCCCCCCGCTTCCCGCCTTATTTTTCGATTAAAGTGAGTATTTTGGCGATGTACACTCCTCCAGTATCCTCCCTCTCCAACAGGCACATCGAAGCCCAACCTTCCGCAAGCGGGGGCTTAACGCGATCCCAAAGTCGGTGGGGATTGCTGTTCGTGTCGCCCTTCTTTATCTTATTTATGGTTTTTGGGCTGTTTCCGCTGCTTTTCTCCTTTATTCTCGCGTTCTCAGATTGGAGTGGGCGCGGAACGATCAATTTCACTGGATTAGACAACATCAACCTGCTTTTCCAAGACAATCTGTTTTGGCAGTCTATGCTCAATGGCATCAGCATTTTTCTGCTGTACACGCCGCTTCAGATCATCTTGTCGCTGGTGCTGGCGGTCGTATTGAACTCGAAGCGCGTTCGCGGGTTTCGCTTTTTCCGAATGATTATTTTCATGCCCTACATTACCAATATGGTTGCCGCTGGTTTTGTGTTTCAACTGCTCATGAATCCGCAAAGTGGGTTGTTTAACCAGATTTTGGCGCTGTTTTCGGTCGCGGGAGTGCCGTGGCTCGATACCCCCATGACGGCACGTATCTCGCTGGTTGTGCTTGTCCTGTGGGCATGGATCGGGTATCACATGATCATCATGCTGGCGGGGTTACAAACCATCCCCCAAGATCTAAACGAGGCGGCGACCATCGACGGTGCCAATTCTTTCCAGATTTTTTTCAGGATCACGATTCCCCTGATGCGTCCTGTCATTTTGTTTTCGTTGGTATTGTCCACCATCGGCAGCTTCAATCTTTTCACCGAGTTAGTGTCTCTGTTTCCTTCCACTCGTGGGAGTGGACCCTTAAACTCCACCCTAACGCCGGGGTTGTACATTTTCAATCAAGGCTTCGGTAATTTCCGTTTTGGCTATGCCTCGGCGGTGGCTTATGCCTACTTCATCATCGTATTTGTGATCATGATGCTGGAGCGCCGTATTCTAAGAAGTCACGATACTTAAGGAGCGATTGATGATCCGGCACTGGCAGGTTCGGCGATTGGCTGAAGACTTCGCATTGCATTTTGTTTTAATTTTGTTCGCCTTATTCATGATTTTGCCATTTATCTGGATGATCTCCACCTCCCTTAAACCGGTGAATGAAGTATTTCAAAGTCCGCCTCAAGTCATTTCACCCAATGCTAGTTTGGATGCCTATCGGGTACTTTTTGAGGACAAAGGTTTCGCGCGTAATCTGGGCAATACGTTTCTGATCGCCAGCGCGGCGACGATCCTGCAACTCTTTTTTTGTGCCCTCGGTGGCTATGGCTTCGCCAAGTACACGTTTCGGGGGAAAGGCACATTATTTTCGTTTGTATTGGCAACGCTGGCGATCCCTTTTGGCGTCACGCTCATCCCCTTGTACTACATTATGCTCCAGCTCCAGTGGATCGATACGTTTTGGCCCCTCATTATTCCGGGCGCAGCAAACGCTTTCGGTATTTTTTTCATGCGGCAGTATATCTCCACGATTCCAGATGAACTATTAGATGCCGCCCGGATCGACGGCGCTAACGAATTCGCCATCTTCTGGCGTGTCATTTTGCCGGTCGTGTCGCCGGGACTCGTCAGTCTAGGGCTGATTTTTTTCATGGCTGCTTGGAATAACTACCTCTTTCCATTGGTCATTCTTAAATCTCCGTCCAACTTCACCCTGCCCTTGACGATTCGATCCCTCGTTTCTGGGGGGTTAGGTAGACCGGTTTACAACCTCCAAATGGCGGGATCGGTCATCAGCATCCTGCCCCTCTTGCTTATTTTCCTGATGTTTCAGCGTCGCTTTATTGATGGTATTACCGCTGGTGCCGTGAAGACTTGATGCGCCCAATCGGGGCTGCCCTTGTATGGAATAGGATAATGGTGATGTTTTACTTTGGTGTGGATTATTATCCAGAACACTGGCCCGAAGCACGCTGGGAACTGGACGCCCGCATGATGCAAGATGCGGGCATCAATGTTGTGCGGTTGGCTGAATTTGCTTGGGCATTGCTGGAACCAGAAGAGGGCGTGTTCGACTTTGCTTGGCTGGATCGCGCGATGGGCGTATTGGCACACGCCCAAATTCAAGTCGTCTTAGGGACGCCTTCGGCTACGCCGCCGCCGTGGCTGTGGCAGAAACTGCCAGACAGCGTACTGGTAGACGAGACCGGAACCGCGCGCGAGTATGGCAGCCGCCGCGAGTACAGCCCAACCCACAGCGGCTATCGCGCGCACGCGGTGCGGGTGGCACGCGCCTTGGCAGAACATTATCACGCCCATCCACAGGTGATCGGCTGGCAGATTGACAACGAGTTCGGGGATCGCTGCTACGCGCCGGGCACGCGCCTTGCCTTTCAGCATTGGTTAAAAGCACGGTATGGTTCGCTGGCAGCGCTCAACGAATGTTGGGGGACACACTTCTGGAGCCAGATCTATAACGACTGGGCCCAAATCCCCGTGCCCGTCAAGCGCTTACATGCCCAACACAATCCCAGTCTCCACCTCGATTATTATCGTTTCATCTCCGAGGTCTATGTCGAATTTCAACAACTACAGGTGGATGTCCTGCGCGAAATCTGCCCGCCGCGCCAGTTCATCAGCCACAATTTCATGGGCTTCAGCTATCCCAACATCAATTACTTCGATCTGGCGAAAGCCCTCGATCTGGTGACATGGGATAATTATCCGCGCGGCTTCTGGGTCACGACTGCGACCATCGATCCGGCACCGCTCGCGTTGGGTCACACCACCATGCGGGGCTTAAAGCAACAAAACTTCTGGGTGATGGAACAACAGAGCGGTCAGGGCGCATGGGATACCCTGCCACCCGTGCCCCGCCCCGGCGAAATCGCCCTCTGGGCGTATCAAGGGATCGCACACGGGGCGGACGGCATCATCTTTTTCCGCTGGCGCACTGCACGCTTCGGCACGGAGCAGTATTGGCACGGCGTCCTCGATCACGATGGACAAGGACGACGGCGTTATGCCGAAGTCAAGCAGATGGGACAGGACATCGCCCGCATTGGGGCGCTCATCGCGCAGAGCGTCGTCCGCGCCGACACAGCGATCCTGCTGTCGTATGATTCCCGCTTTGCCTTTCAGATTCAACGGAATAACCCAGATTTCAGCTATGACCGGCTCCTTACGGCGTACTTTTCGGCGCTGCACCAGTCCAATATCCCAACGGACATCATCGCGCCGGATCACGATCTGAACCGTTACCGGTTAGTGATCGTGCCGGCGCTGTATATCACCGAAAGCGATACCGTAGCGCGCCTGACTGCCTTTGTCGAACAGGGCGGCACTCTGATCATCACAGCCCGTTCCGGCGTCAAAGACCACACCAACATCGTCGTCGAAAAAGTGCTACCGGGCTTACTCGCGCCCCTCTGCGGCGTTGAAGTTCAGGAATACGACTCCCCCCTAGCGGGTGAAAAATGTGTCCTCAAGTCCGTCGCTGATGATTTTGCCGGGCGTGGAGCGGCGGCGGCGTGGTGTGACATCCTCAAGCCGACGACGGCGCGGGTACTTGCCGAATATGCCCAAGCGTTTTACGCGGGGCAGCCCGCGATCACCCTCAACCGGGTTGGTCAAGGGCAAGTCATCTATGTCGGCACGGTCGGAGATCAAGCGCTGGTAGACAGCCTCGTGGACTATGCTATCGGCTTGGCGGGGATACAGCATGGGTTAACCACCCCGCAAGGCGTGGAAGCAACCACACGGTGGCAGGGTGATGAACCCTTCTTATTCGTGTTGAACCACACCGATGAGGTGCAGTCTGTCGTCATTAACGCCGATTACTACGATCTGATCAGCGATAGTCGTCAATCCCAGTCGATCACGCTAGAACCCAAACAGGTCATGATTTTGACGCTGGTGTGACCTAGAAGGGTTTGAGGCGCTGCTGTGGGGCGAACCTTGTCGCGCGATCAAGCCAAGACCGAGCGGCATCCTGTCCCGCCAGAGGATGACGCTCAGGTTCAAATCAGTGGCATTTTGGGCGATCATCATCGGTGCACCAAAATTCCTGCGCAAGCCGTCATCCCTGCTGATGCTGTTGGCGAATCAAAATAGGCGATGATCCGCAGGGGCGCAATGCCTTGCGCCTCCACAAAAAAGACACGCCGACCATAGATAAAATCAATTCGCCAACAGCATCCCTGCTCTTGTTCCTTTTGCCCAAAACAAATCCTTCGGATTAGTTGCGCTCTTGGCAAGTTGCGTTACAATCTATCGTAGATATTGTTAGACACAAACATTTTGAAAGTTAATTTACAGGACAGTGTGGAATGGTTAATCCCGCCATCAAACTCCATGTGCGTGATATTTCGTTGAGCTTTGGCGGCATCCGAGCCTTGTCAAACGTCGATTTTGAAGTGGCTGCCGGTGAGATCTTTGCGATCATCGGTCCTAACGGCGCGGGCAAGACCAGCCTGATCAACAGCATTAACGGCTTTTATCACCCCCAACAAGGCAGCATCCTCTTCGACGGGCGCGACATCACCGACCTGCCCGCCTATCAACGCGCCAAGATCGGCATCTCGCGCACCTTTCAAAATATCGCCCTCTATACCAACATGACCACGCTGGACAACCTGATGGCGGCGCGGCATATCCACATGAAATCGAATCTGCTCACCAGCGCCCTCTTCTATGGCTCCGCCCGTCGCGAGGAAGTCGAACACCGCCACCGCGTCGAAGAGATCATCACCTTTTTAGAAATGGAGGCGATCCGCAAGGCGACGGTCGGCACCCTCAGTTATGGCTTGCGCAAGCGGGTCGAATTGGGGCGGGCGCTGGCGCTGGAACCGACGATGCTGCTCTTGGATGAACCGATGGCGGGCATGAATGTCGAAGAAAAAGAAGATATGGCGCGTTTCATCCTCGACATTCACGAGCGCCAAAACATGACCATCATCTTGATCGAGCATGATATGGGCTTGGTGATGGATATCTCGCACCGCGTCATGGCGCTCGATTTCGGCGTCAAAATTGCTTATGGCACCCCCGACCACATCAAAGCCGACGCGCGCGTCATCAAAGCCTATTTGGGGCAGGAAGCATAAAAAGCAGGATTGGGAGTTAGGGACGCGCAACGGGAATCTGTTGAAAAAGGGTTTGAATCGGCGGGTGATCCCATTGGGTCGCCCTTACAACAGCGGATCTCGTAGGGGCAACCCCATTGGGTTGCCCGTGTTTTTCAACAAAATGCCGTTGCGTCCCCCTATAATGGCGTGGTTTGTAGCGACACCCAACGGGGTGTCCAACTTTTCCAACAGAATCCAACGGCGCGTCCGCTGTACGCAGCATCACCAAAAATGTTCGTGACTGTATTTTTCAGGCAAACATAACAATGACCACCTTAGAAAATCGCACCCTATCACCGGCAATTTTTCGCTCGCCAGAACCCGCCCACATCCCCGATGCCCTGCACGCGGATTTGGACACGTTGCCCAAGAATTTTTTGAACACCGCCAAAAAGCTGAGCGGGCGCGTCGCCATGCGCAAAAAAGACTTGGGCATCTGGCAAGAAACCACCTGGCACGACAGCCTCACCCGTGTGCGCGATATCTGTTTGGGCTTGGTCAAGCTGGGACTCCAGCGCGGCGAAACGGTCGCCATCATCGGCGAAAACGATCCCGAATTTTATTGGATCGAACTGGCGGTGTGGAGCGCGGGCGGGCGCACGACCGCCATCTTCACCGACGCCAATTTACAAGAATTGAACTATGTCGCGGATAATGCCGACGCGGTGTTTTTGGTCGCGCACGATCAAGAACAGGTCGATAAAGCGTTGGCGTTGCGCCCCAAACTCCCCCATCTGCGCAAGGTCATCTATTGGGATGATAAAGGCATGTGGAGTTATGACGATGACTGGTTGATCTGCCTTGACGAGTTGCAAGCGATGGGCAGTGCTTATGCCGCCACCCATCCCGCCTTGTTCGAGGCGCTGATCGACGAAGGCACCGGCGAGGACATCGCACTCTACAGCTATACATCCGGCACCACCAGTTTGCCCAAAGGAGCGATGATCTGCCATCGCAATTTGATCTATGGCAACAAGCACGCCAGCGCGCTTGCCCCCGCCTACCCCACCGACAATTATCTCTCCTTTAGCCCGCCCGCGTGGATCACCGAACAAAGCTTAGGCGTCACCGGGCATGTGGTCTCGGGCTTCACGGTCAACTTCCCCGAAAGCCCCGAAACCGTGCAAACCGATCTGCGCGAGATCGCCCCTAGCGCCTTGTTGTTCCCCTCGCGCGTGTGGGAAAACATCGCCAGCACCGTGCAGATGCGCGTCAACGACAGCACCTGGCTCAACCGCGCCCTGTTTCGCACATTTTTGCCGATTGCTTACCGCGCGGGTGATATCGAAGCGGCGACCGGCAAACTGCCGTTGCACTGGCGGGCATTGCGCTCGGTCGCCGACACCCTGTTTTTCGCCCCCCTGCGCGACAAAATCGGCATGAGCCGGATGCGTGACGCCTTCTCGTCGGGGTCAGCCCTCAGCCCCGATCAACTCCGGTTTTTCCGCGCTATCGGGATCGAACTCAAAAATTTATATGGCTCCACCGAGTGCCAAACCCACACCATGCACTATGCCGGCAGCATCAAGATGGAGACGGTTGGGTCGCCCGCGCCGGGCGTCGAGATCAAACTGGGCGAGAACAACGAGATTTATATTCGCAGCCGTGCCGTCTTTAGCGGTTATCACAAAGCGCCCGACAAGACCGCCGAAGCCATCGACGCCGACGGCTTTTTCCACACCGGCGATGCGGGGGTCTTTGACGAGGATGGGCACCTGATCTATCTGGATCGCGTCAGCGACATGATCGAACTGGCGAACGGCGAACGCTTCAGCCCGCAGTATATCGAGGGGCGGCTCAAGTTTAGCCCCTATGTCCAAGATGTGATGACGGTCGGCGGGTTCGATATGCACTACGTGACGGCGATCATCAACATCGAATTCGAAAATGTGGCGCGCTGGGCAGAGAAAAATCGCATCGCCTTCACCACCTTCGTCGATCTGTCGCAAAAACAAGAAGTCTATGCCCTGATCAAGCATGAGGTCGAGCGCGTCAATAGCACCCTGCCCGAAGCCGCCCGCATCCGCAAATTTGTGATCCTGCACAAAGCCTTTGACGCCGACGAAGCCGAACTGACGCGCACGCGCAAACTGCGCCGCCGCGCCCTTGAGTCCAAATATGGCAATATGTTGAGCGCCATGTATGACAATCTCGAACAAGTCGTCGTCAACGCCGAAGTGAAATATCGAGACGGGCGCACGGGCACCGTCCAAACGGCAGTGCGCGTATGTGTGGTTTAGGGGGGATGCAATGGCAGCCTTAGCCGAAAGTTTAAGCAAAAATCGCAAACAGCTCGTGCCACTGGTCTATATCGCCGCCGCCTTGCTCTTACTATTATGGCTGGTGCCGCTGGTGGGCGACCAGCGCCCCTATCGGCTGGTGCAAAGCACGATCACCGGCTTGTTGGTGGGCGGCATCTACGCGCTGATCGCGCTCGGCATCGTGATCATCAACAAGGCGTCGGGGGTGTTCAACTTCGCGCATGGCTGGATGATGCTGTTGGGCGGGTTGCTGTTCTACAGTTTCTTCTCGACGTCGAACGTCAACCCGATTGCAGCCGTCGGCTTATCGTTGATCATGGGCGTTCTCGTTTTCTCCACCAACGGCTGGCGAGACTTGCGCAGCGCGCGCACGCTCGCCCAAATCGTCGCCGTGACGGTCGTCGGCGCGGTCTTGCTGTTGCTGCCCGGCACGGATTGGCAGTGGGTGCGCGCGCTGACGGGGGCGGTCATCGGCGGGGTGCTGGTGGGCATGGTGGTGGAGCGCTTCAATATCCGCCCGCTCATCGGGCAACCGTTATTCGCGATGGTGCTGATGACGCTGGCGATCAGCGAACTCTTACACGGCATCACCCAAATGATCTGGGGCAGTGTCGAGATCCCCTTGCAAGTGTTTCAAGGCTTGCCCAACTTAGGCATCCCGGCACAAATTCGTTTTGGCGAAGACCTATTTGAACGCGCCATCAATATTCGCGGCGATCTGCTGGTGGCATTCATCTTGGCGCTGGCGGCGTTCGCGCTGTTTGTCGCCTTCTTCCAATTTACCAGCGTCGGCTTGTCCATGCGGGCGACAGCGGAAAATCAAAAATTGGCGCAGTCGGTCGGCTTGCGGGTGCGCACCATCTTGGCGATTGCGTGGGCGATTGCGGCGTTGTTGGCGACGGTGGCGGGAGTATTGCAAGGCGGCGCGACCAGCCTATCGCTCAATATGCCTTTGCTGGCATTACGGGCTTTTCCGGCGGTGCTGCTCGGTGGGCTGGAATCAGTGGGCGGGGCGCTGGTGGGGGGGCTGCTGATCGGCTTGGTGCAAGAACTCGCCAATTTGCTGTTCCCCGGCACGCAAGCGGGCACCGAACTTGCGCCCTATCTGGTCTTGATGGTCGTCTTGGTCATCCGTCCCGATGGCTTGTTTGGGCAAAAGCGGATTGAGCGGATATAGCAGTGAGTAGGGCAGAGATTTAAGGATTAGGGGTTGGGAATTAGGGTGTAGGCACGGGCTTTGCGCCACCGCTGGATACCGACCTTTTCCAACAGAAGACGGGGGCGTTTCCCGACGAGCGATCATTATTGGTTAATTTATTTTTGGAGAATCAATGTCCGCCAATATCCGCCCTTCTGGGGTGTTCGACATCAGTTATGCCCAAGACATCAGCATCAACCGGACGCCCCTCGACAAATTATTGTCCAACGGTTTGTTCATTGGGCTGCTGCTCATCCCCCTATTGACGATTGAGGGACCATTGGGCGTGGGCATCATCCCGCAATTGTGGATCGGGGTGATTATCCGCATCGCCATCTTCACCATCGCTGTGCAGGGCTTAAATATCCTCGTCGGTTATACCGGGCAAATTTCGCTTGGTCACGCCGCGTTTATGGCAGTCGGTGCCTATACCAGCGCTATCTTCGCCCGCGAGTTGGGCATGTCTTTTTGGGTGGCGTTGCCGTTGTCGGCGCTGACGACGGGCGTGATCGGCTTGATCTTCGGTTTGCCGTCGTTGCGCGTCAAAGGCTTTTATCTGGCGATGGCAACATTAGCGGCACAATTCATCATCCCGTGGGTGCTGCGCTACCCGATGGAAGCGCTCACCAACGGCTCGCGCCCCATAGAAGTGCCGGTGCCGATGCTGTTCGGCATCAGTTTTGCCCACGAAAACGCGATGTATTACATCATCATCCCGCTATCCGTCCTGATGATGCTGGCGGCGCGCAACATCTTGCGCACCCGCATCGGGCGCGCCTTTATCTCGATTCGCGATAACGACCTCGCCGCCGCCCTTTTGGGCATCAATGTCTTTAATTACAAGTTGCAGGCATTCTTCCTCAGCGCGTTGTATGCCGGCGTCGCCGGGGCGCTGTTGGCATTCGAGTCTAACAGCCTGACGTTGGATGTCTTCTTGCTAGATCGCTCGGTGGAACTGCTGGCAATGTTGGTGATCGGCGGGGCGGGCTTCCCGCTCGGTCCGTTGTTTGGCGTCGCCTTCGTGAATTTGCTCAGCCAAAACATCATCCCCTCGGCGATCCCACCGCTCAATGATTTGCTCCCGCGCTTGCTGCCGTTCGTGAATCCGGTCAACCTGTACGCCGCGCTCAACCCCATGTTGTTTGGGTTCGCGCTGATGGTCTTTTTGATCGCCGCACCACGCGGCTTGGCGTATCGGTGGGAAATTTTCAAAACCTCGTGGAAGATCCGTCCCTATGCCAATTAAGCGGTTGTTGGCGGCGCAGAACCCATCAGTAGACGCGCGCGTGCGCGTCCCGCCACTGACCGCGTTAAGGTATCGGGCGTGCTTCAAAATGTGCTATGGCATTTACTATTTTGAGAGGAACACTAAAACCCATGCGTAAAGTCTTTTTACTCGTCCTGCTGCTGTTGGTGGCGGTCACGCCCACGTTAGCACAGGAACCCCTGCCCGACTTTTTCACCCATTCCGAATGCGAAGTCGATCTGACGGGCGAGACCATTACGCTCATTCACTTCGGCGACATCAGCGGTTCGTATGCCTTCATCACCCAACCGTTGTTGGCGGGCTTTGCCGACGCAACCGCGTATTTCAACGCGCACGGCGGCATCTGCGGGGCGACCATCACCTCGGACAACCGCGACACCGGCGGCGATTTGGCGCAAACCCAAGCGGCATATGATTACTATTCGTCGCTTGACCCCAAACCGGATTCCATCGTCTTGTATGCTTCGGGCGATGCCGAACTACTGCGCGATCAACTGGCTGAAGATGAAATCCCGGTCTTGATCTCGGCAGGTTCCGTCCCCGGCTTGTACGGCGAAGACGGCGCAACTCCCGGTTGGATTTATGCCTATAACCCGCTCTATGTCGATCAAATCGGGTCGTTCTGTGCCTATGTCGGCGCGAATCCGGACGAATTCCCGGCAGAACCGACCATCGGCTATATCAGTTGGCCCGGCGCGTTTGGGGAATCGGCATACACGCCCGAAACCATCAGTTATTGCGCCGCGCAAGGCGTGACCATCCTCGAAGCGCCGGAATACTTCCCGCCGACCGCCACCGACATCAGCGGCAACGTCTTGAACTTGGTGGACGCGGGCGCGAATATCCTCTATACCAACTCGCTGGCGAGTGGTCCCTTCTTGGTCGCCAAGACCGTTGTCGATCTCGGCTTAGAAGAAGATGTCGTATTGGCGGGCGTCAACTGGGCGCTCGATACCTCCGTCGGTCTACTCAGCCGTAACGCGCTCGGCAGCGATGGCTTGCCCGCAGTCAACGGCATTTACGGGTCGTTGCCCTTCCAATGGTGGACGGAACGTGCCGAACCCGGCATCGCCCTCATCAACGAACAAGCCGCGCTCAATGAACGGACCCTGCCCACCCAAAACATCGCCTATCTGCTCGGCTGGACGGTGGTCGACGCCTATATCGAAATTTACACCAATGCCGTCAACCGCGTCGGCAGCTTAGACGCGGTGGATGGTGCCGAACTGAAAACCTCGATTGACGCGATCCAATACGAACCGCTCGGCGGCATCGTCAATTTCGACTTCAACGGTGGCGAACTGCGCGCCGTGCCGGATAACCGCATTGCCCGTATGTTCTTCTTGAATGCCACCGCCAATGGCGTGGCGACCAGCGGCGAAGATGCCCTAACGGTCGATTTCCCTGATGGCACAAAGGCGTTCATCCCGCTGTTGGTGCCGTTGACCGAATTCCAAGATGCCCCAGACCTGCGTCCCGGCGGCGCAGACGTACCCTAACAAAACGACACGGTATGATGGTCGGGGCGCAGCGTGCTGCGTCCCGCCACCTCCCGATCTGACGGAATCTGAAAAATATAATGCTGACGATCAACAATATTGAAGTGACCTATAACAGCGTGATCCTCGTGCTGCGCGGCGTCTCGTTTCAGGTCAAGCCCGGGCAAGTGGTGGCATTGTTGGGCGCGAATGGCGCGGGCAAATCGACCACCCTCAAAGCCATCAGCGGCTTGCTGTCGTCAGAAATGGGCGAGGTGACGCGCGGGTCGATCACCTGGGGTGACGAACGCATCGACACGCTGAACACCGAGGATATCGTCCGGCGGGGACTGGTACAGGTGATCGAGGGGCGTCCGCTCTTCCAACACCTCACCGTCGAAGAAAATCTGCGCATTGGTGCCCAAGCCTATGAAAATGCGCGCCATGCCCGCCCTGATCTGGAAAAGGTCTATCATTACTTCCCACGTTTACGAGACTTGCGCCATCGTGTCAGTGGTTATTTGTCCGGCGGCGAAGGGCAAATGCTCGTGATTGGGCGGGCATTGATGGCACACCCCAAGCTCTTGATGCTGGATGAACCGTCGCTCGGTCTGGCACCGATGTTGGTGCGCGAAATTTTCACCATCGTCGGGCAAATCAATAAAGAAGAGGGGTTGTCGGTGCTGCTGGTGGAACAAAACGCCAATGCCGCGCTCTCGCTGGTCGATTATGGCTATGTCATGGAAAATGGGCGGATCGTGTTGGATGGTCCCGCCAGCCAACTCGCTGAAAATGAGGATATCAAAGAGTTCTATCTAGGCTTAAACCAACTGGGCGAGCGCAAAAGTTATCGTGAGGTCAAGCATTACCGCCGCCGCAAGCGCTGGTTGGGTTAAAGCGTCGTCCTCGCCAGAACCACCTGAACCCGTACCCACCAAGTAGAAATGGAGCCGCACCCCATGTCGTTTGACGCCCGCATTCGCGATTTGATCGCCCACGCCTATGACAAGGCACCCACCATCCGCACGTTGATGGAGGGGCTAAACCTCACTCCTGCCGATATCCAGTCCGCCGCCGACCTCCCCAAGTTGCCCGTCATGCCCAAAGACCGCTTGGTGGAACTGCAAGCGCAGCACCCCCCTTTCGGCGGGCTGCTCACCCTCGATCCCGATGACTTGCCGCGCATCTATATTTCGCCCGGTCCGATTTATGATCCGCAACCGCCGAACGCCGACGCCGAAGGGCAACTCGCGCCGTTTATCGCCGTCGGCTTTGGCAAGGGCGACCGCGTCCTCAACACCTTCATGTATCATCTGACGCCAGCGGGCTTGCTTTTGGATGAAGCCTTGCGGGCAGTGGGCGCAACCGTGATCCCGTCGGGACCCGGCAATACCGAGCTTCAGGTGATGATGATGAACGCCCTTAAGGTGACGGGCTATGTGGGGACGCCTAGCTTTTTGGCGATCATCCTCGACAAAGCGGCGGAATTCGGAATCCCCAAAGAGGCGGTCACGATCAAAAAGGCGCTGTTTTCGGCGGAACCTTACACCCCGTCGCAACGGGCACGCTTTGAAGGCGAGTACGGCATGACCACCGTTTCGGCATACGGCACCGCCGATCTGGGCTTGTTCGGCTATACCGCTGCGGGCGTGCAGGGGTTCTGTGTGACCACTTCGGTCTATGTCGAGATCGTTGATTCGGAGACGGGGCAAGTGATGGAGCCGGGCGCGGCGGGCGAGATCGTCGTGACGACTTTCAGCAAAGGCTACCCGTTGATCCGCTTCGGCACCGGGGACTTGGGCGCGTTGGCACCCGAAACCGACGCCGCTTGTCCGGGACAGCAACAGCTTCTCGGTCTATTCGGGCGCAGCGGCGATGCCATCAAGGTGCGCGGCATGTTCCTACATCCCAATCAACTGCTGGCGGTCAAGGGGCGGATGCCGCAGATCAAGCATATTCGCGCCGTCATCACCCGCGACGCCAACCGCGATATGATCGCGATTCAAGTCGAACTCCAGCCCGAACACGCGGGCGCGGATGTCGATGAGGCGGTGAAGGCATTTGTGAACGCCGTATCCCGCTTGCGCGTGGATACCGTCGAGGTGGTGGCAGAAGGCGTCATCGACGGCACCCAACGTGCCATCCGTGACGAGCGTAAGTGGGACTAAGGGAGCAGTGGGCGGTGGCGCGGGCACGGGACGCGCCACCGCGAATAGCATCACGAGTCGGCGGTATAACAGAGCCGTTTCTGCGGTTGGGCTTTTGCGCCCTCCAACACCCAATCCGTGATCCCTTCCTCACTAGGATTTGCCCAAAGGATGGGGGCGATCTCGGAAACTTGACCGCATTGGGTGGCAAATTGCTTGCGCATCGTTTCATCAAGGGCAATAATCGTGTTGTCGGTCGCCCCTGCTGCTTCTAACAGATGGCAATCTTTGAGAATTTCCACAGTCATGGTATCGGATGCGCCGGCGATCAATTTCTCACGCAAGCGTTCGTCTGCTTCCACCTTAAGAAGCGCGATTTGCTTCTTCGCCATCATATTCGCGCGCCACTGCCGTGCAAAATTAGATTGATGATCATTCCATTCTTGGGCGATCATTGGCGTCAGTACGAGGGCGTGCCCCGCCGTCCGTATGGCTTGCAATATGTCACGGCAATGAATGGCTTGGGGGTGTGTTGCTGTCTCCTTACCACTCGCCCGCGCGACCGACGCATCCACCACAATGGACTTCACTCCCTTAGCCCGCGCCATTAAGCCGCCCAAACAACTTGGTCTCCGCAATATCCAAATAGCGCTGTTCTGCCCCCAATGACACATCGGCAAAGTCGATAGGCAAATCCCCAAACGCGCCCGTATCATCCAAATCCGCCGTCGTGATCGTGGTCTCGCCCGCGTCATTGCGCTGGAACCAATGCAATTTCACTTGCTCCGGCGATAATTCCCCTTCGGCGATCAAGGTTTGCACCGCCAACAACAAAAGCGCACTATGCGTTTCGATCACCACCCGCACGCCACGCTTTGCCGCCGCCGCCAAAATTGCCGCCATTGCCACTTGGGCACGGGGATGCAAATGAATCTCTGGTTGCTCCAAGTAAACAAATTGATCCGGTTGGGCAGTCAACAATGCCACCAACACTGGGAGCGTTTGCGACACCCCAAAGCCGACATCGGCGACGCTGACCATATCCTTGTCGCCACCCTTTTGAGGTGTCCGCGTGCGCCCGACGCGCAGTTCCACTTGGGTATCGCCGATCCGTTTCGCTTCGACCTTCCATGTCAGCCCCAATTGCGCCAATTGATCCCCCAATTGGCGCAAACGATCATCATCAGTTTCGTCCCAGTGGGCGATCAGGCTGGCGGTGTAATGCTCAAAGGTGCCGGGAAACATTCCCCCCACTGCACTTACGGGGTAGGTGCGTTCTGGGTTGCCGCGTAAACCGGGGATATGGATGATCGACTCTATTATTTCAGAAAACTCACTCTTCGGAGACGAAAGCAAAATCCTTAATCCGGGGTATAATTCGAGAAAACATCGATCTCGTTCAACCCTATGTTCCCATTCACTGGATGATGATGATGTTAGTTTTGATAATGCTTCCCTTCGTTGTTCTGGCACAATAATATCCACTAACTCTTTTAATTCCGCCCTCGTCATGTTTGGAGTCAACGTATAAGTCGGAATGTGGCTTGAACTATAGGTTGATTGTGTCAATTGCAAGCCGCCCGACTTTGCTGTTCGGGTGAATTGCAACTGTAGTGACGAGTGTAAACCTGTCTTTAAGGCAATCTGGAAAACATTGCCTCGCCGATAAAAAAGTTGTTTCGCTTCGGTGAAACGCACATTGGCACCGCTCAACAGCAACGGACCCGGATCATAGTTTGCCTCTAAGGTCTGTTTGAGTAGCAGTAACGGTTGAATCATGCTCGATTTGCCCGAACTATTCGCTCCCGCAAGGATCGTGAGCGGGGCGATGGCGATGGTTTGCTCCGCGCGGATCGACTTATAGCCCGCAACCGATAGCTCGGTAATCCCTGCTCCTTGACCGAATAGTCTAGTGTGTCGGTATGACATAATGCCTCCTTTAGATCTTCACTCCCCAACCAGCAAATACCCCCACGGAATCGCATCCGCGAGGAAGTGCCGCGTTTCTGGTTGATAAAACACCACCCCCGCCTCATGCGCTCCCTGTGCCTGAACCACCAGCAACACAAAATCGCGCCCATGCCGTCGCCCAACCCGCTCAGCGATGGCACGGTCGGTGGTCATGTGGACGTATTGCCGTCCGCCCGGCAGCAAACCCAATGCCTCTATCGACGCCAACGCCGATTGCACCGTCCCGTGAAACAAGATTTCGGGCGGGGGAGCGGGTGAGTAGGTGATCTTGTCGGCGAGGCTATGCCCATACAACGCCCGAATGAACATGCCTTCGACGACCTCAAGACGTTTTTTGCCGTCGCGATCCCCTGCGACCACCGCTTCAAAATCAGCATCGCTGATGGGTTCGCGAAAACGGCGGTCTAAAACCGCGCGCACGGTCTCAAGGTCGGCATACCCTTCATGATCGAGCAAGATGCCATAACGCGCCGGATCATGCCGCAAGAGCTTTAATAAGAATTTCGACAATGCGACTTGATCCGTCATCGATGCACCGCTCAGGACTCTGCCGCGATGCGCGGGGCGAGACCCATCCCATTGGGGAGGGTTTGCAGATACGCAGAACGCTTGCCGATTAGATAGTAGCGGGCGACCCGCCAGATGATGTTGGGGGTCATTAAACTGTTGGGCGTGTCCATCATATTCATCACCTTCACAAATTGTGTGTAGACCACCGGATCAGAATCGATCACATTGATCAAGGCGCGGAAGTACAATCCCACCTGCTTGACGAGCCATGATTGTTCCTGACCGGGCACGACGCCTTCCACCGTTGGCTGTTGCAAATCATCGGCGGTCGCCAACGCAAACGGGATCGCCACCAGCTTGGCAAGGCGTTTTTGGAAGGCATCGGCAAAACCCGTCAGCGCCCGTCCAGTGTATTCGCCCAAAAGCGTGTCCAGCATCTCGGCATCCATCGCCGCGACGCTCATACCCTGTCCATAGATCGGGTTAAACGCACACGCCGAGTCGCCGGTGATGATGAAATTATCGGGGCGGCGCGTCAATTTTTCGTAGTGCCGCCACACATTATCGGTGTTGCGATAGCCATACACGGGTGAGATCGGCTTGGCGTCCTTGATGTAGTTGTAGATGAGGGGGGACTGTAACGACTGGGCGAATTCCAAAAAGCCCTCATAGTCGTTGGGCGGGTAGTCTTTATTTTTGCTGGTCAGGATCACCGTCCAGCGGTTGCCTTCGACGGTAGAAATCATGCCCGCCCGCCCATTTTGGGGGTGTGCCTTCACCAGCATCATGAAGATATCATCAGGGGCATAGTCTGGCTTCTCGTACCAGCATGAGGCATAGCCGACATGGGCATCGACATGAGTCACGGTCGGCAGGTCATACCCTAGCGCCACCAGCCACTCGCCCGCGTCGGAACGGCGTCCGCTGGCATCTACGACCAGATCGGCGGTCATGGTTTCGGTCTCGCGACTGGGGCGATTTTCGATCTCCACGCCCGTGACGACTGTCCGATCCGCATTGCTCAACAAGACCGTGACGACGCTGTTCCCGCGCAACGTCACATTGGGGATCTCGGTGACACGCCGGCGGATCAAAAATTCCAAGCCGATACGCGACAAGGTATTGCTGTACAAACCGGTTTTGGTGGGCGGGATGAAGCCCTGTTGGGTGACGCCAGTAGAGTTGATTCCCCACTCCATGCGCGGGGAGCCAATCGCTTTCAAATCCTCCTTCAATGCTGGAAACAAGCGCTCCATGACCTCTTGCCCGCTGATCAACAATTGATGGAGGTGACGTGCTTGGGGGACGCCGCTACGAAAATCAGCGGTATCGGGCAAGGTGTCGCGGTCTAGCACCGTGACGCGCGTAAAAGTATCGCTCAACACACGAGCGGCGAACAAACCCGCCATCCCGGTACCGATGACAATGGCATGATCTCGATGAAACATAGGCGTTTCCCCCACGATTTCTAATTGCTGGTCAGCCACATTAGCATTAGATGAAATTTTCCCTTATACTCATGGCGAATTGCATAAAAGCAACATTTATAGAGGGAAATGTCCCCTCTATTATAAACCGAAATGGAGTAACGGTGCATCTACTAAGGAGTCCACTGATGGTAAAAGTTATGTCTAGAATCGCCTTATTTAGCCTCTTGGTGGTGGTGCTGTCGATTGCCCTGATACCAGCCCACAGCACTCAAGCCCAACAGGGGGACTCCCCCTTGACCCGTGAGCTTGACCCCACCCCCATTATCGAGTGGGTCAATCTCATTCGGGAACGAGTCATGGTGGATCGCGTCAACGCCCCCGCCGCCGCGCGCATCTATGCCTATGCGGGTGTGACGATTTACGAGGCGTTGATCCCCGGAATGCCGGATTTTCGCTCGCTCTCCTTCCAAGCGCAAGACCTCCCCGAAATGCCGTTCGTCTCCGGCACTGAAACCTTTGACTGGTTGACGCTCGCCAATGCCGCCTTATCGGTCGTCATGCCGGGGATGATCAATTTTTCGGACGAGACACGCACTATTTTTACCGATTATCGCAACACTCAAGCCGACGCTCGTGCCGAAGTCGTGGGCGCGGAGGTCGTGGAGCAATCGCTGATCATGGGCGATCAATTTGGCACGATCTTGCTGGAATGGGCGCTCGCCGATGGGTATGGTGAAGCGCGCGCGCTGAATGCCGATTATGAACTGCCGACCGCCGCCGAGTTAAGCCTCAGCGCCGAAAGAAATTATCTGTACGAGCAGACCGACAAAAATATCGCGTTGGCAGAACCGAATTATGGGATGCTACGCACCTTGGGCGTGGACAGTCGTTATGACTGTATTGTGCAAGACAACATGCCCTTTAGCACCGACCCCGACTCGACATTTCACCGACAAGCGCTGGAAGTTTTTGAAGTCGGCAACGATTTGACGCCGGAACAGCGCGAGATCGCCGAATTTTGGATCGACACGCCGGGGATATCCTCAACCCCCGCCGGACATTGGATGTCGATTGCCAACCAGTTGATCGTGCAAATGCCCTTGACGCTCGACCGGGGGGCGATGATGTACGGCATGTTGGGGATGGTGCTGCAAGATTCGTTCATCACGGGTTTTGGCATCAAATATGAAAACCTGTTGCTGCGCCCCGTGACCTACATCAATCGCTATATTGCGCGCAGTTGGCGGTCGTACTTGGTCACGCCACAATTCCCCGAATATCCGTCCAATCATTCGGTCGGCTCGGCAGCGGCGTCGGATATCTTGACGAGTTTGTTCGGCGTTGTCGCTTTCACTGACGAAACCCACGCCCGTGATAGCGGCGTCGTGCGTTCCTATCTGTCGTTTGAACAAGCAGCAGACGAAGCGGCGCTCTCGCGCATTTATGGCGGCATCCACTACCGCACCGCTGTCGAAAACGGCAAGCGCATCGGGCGTTGTATCGCCGAACGCACGCTCAACAATATCGTCTTGTTGCCCATCGAACAAGGCGAGTAAAGCAGGGGATAGGGGTTTGGGGGTCGCCGCAAAATTGATTGCTGCCCTGCCCATATAACTTAGAAGCGGTTATAGACATCGGGAAAACGTAAACCAAGCGTGGGCGAATCAGCAGGCAACGGGCGTGCCTCTGAAGTACACTCGAATCGCAATCCTCATGAGAACCGAGACCATCTAATGATTCGTGTATTGATCAAGCCCGCTGTAATCCTAACCTGCTTGTGGATCGTCCTCATCCTCGGATTCAATTTCCTCGGTACCTTCAAATCCAATCCAATGATGCCGCTTTTCACCAATCCCGATGGAAGCAGATGTGAAATGCCCTGCCTATTTGGGATACAAGCGGGGATCACTACAATTGAAGAAGCGATCACACTGATACAACATCATCCGTTAACCCATAATTTACGGCTTGTTTATAAGGATGATGAAGTCTCAATAGGTACATATCGCGAAAGCCTGAGTTATTTTGGCTATTCAGCATACTTTTTTGGTCAAGGAGGGCAAGTAGTTATTATCCAAATTGACCCATATGTATATCAGAATCCTGACCATACGAATGACCCAAATGCAAAGAAGGTTATTAATTTGTGTTTAAGATCAAGACTTAACAATGGTACAATGGTCTTCCCACAAATCGGATCAGCATTATCAAGGATGTGGCATTCTTCCTCATTTAATCTAATGCTTACCACACTCGGACCTCCAACTACCCTTAGTCATCCGGCGGTACTTCCCGCCAACGCATGGGATGGCAATCATATTGAGAGTTTCTATTATAATGAACGTCTCGTAATTACACATTCAAATGATATTTTCTCCCCTCCAGATTTTGACCATAATTTTTTCGGAAGCATTTGCCTGTATTATGAAGGAACGCTTCTTTGGCGAAGAAACACCGGTTTTCATGCGCGTGTTGGAGGCGTCCTACCGTGGCTCGGATTGTTTGCCACCGTTCAACAATATCAAGATTGGGCTGCTCAGAATCCTGTCTGCTTCCGTGAACCTTGTACCAGCGCCACCGACCCCTGACTGTGCATTAAAATTGATTTCCACCCCCACGACCGTTATAATCAATACTACGTTTCGCAATACATCGTGGATCGCCTCATGCCCAAAAAGACTGACTCTCCAACCCAACGCGATTTGACCACCCAAGAGTACATCGTCTTGGGCTTGATCAGCGTGCGCCCGCAATCCGGCTACAGCATCATGAGCTTTTTGGATAGCCAAGTGGCGGCGGGCAGCGCCAGCCCCGGCACCATCTACCCTATCCTCAAACGCCTAGAGGCGCGCGCGGCGATTCAAGGCGTCCTCGAAGCCGATTATGAGATGCGTCCGCGCAAAGTCTACACCTTGACCGCTGCCGGCAACACGCTCTTAGACAACTGGTTGCGCATCATCCCCAAGATGAACCCCTACTATCAAGAGCGCGAGATCGGCTTGTGGAAATTTGAATTCATGGAGGGGCGGCTGACGAAAGCTGAGGTGCTGGAATGGCTGAGCAACTACCGCGACTCGATCATCATCTATGAAGCCGGACGCCGCCTGTTTCAAGGGGGTACCCTCGAACAAATGGAAGCGCTTGGCGTGATGGCGACTCACCAGCGTTTGGTCATGGAAGCCGAATTGATGGACTTGGAGACGTTGCGCACATGGCTAGAAATAGCACAGGAACGGGTGACCACCACTCCCCCATCCCCCTAAAATTAAGGGCTAAACACGCATCCTCAAAATCATCAAAAATGGGACATCATCAACCATCAGCGCATAACGAAGAGTATCTACTGTGAGCCACATTCTCCAAAACCTCTTCGACAATAATCGGGCATGGTCAGAGCGCATGACCAGCGATGATCCAGAGTTTTTCCAAAAGCTGGCGCAGTTACAAGCGCCTGAATATTTGTGGATCGGTTGCTCCGATAGCCGCGTGCCCGCCAACGAGATCATCGGGCTGCCGCCGGGGGGCGTTTTTGTACATCGCAACATCGCCAACGAGGTGATCCACACCGACCTGAACTGTTTATCCGTCATTCAGTTCGCCGTCGAAGTCTTGAAGGTCAAACACATCATCGTGTGTGGGCATTATGGGTGCGGGGGGGTTACTGCCGCCATGCACAACCAAGAACTCGGCTTGATCGACAACTGGCTGCGCCACCTTAAAGATATTTATCAAAAGCATGAGGGCATCCTCAACCGCATTGACGACGAAACCACGCGCATCAATCGCTTCTGCGAGTTGAACGTGATCGAGCAAGTCCTCAATGTGTGCCACACGACGATTGCGCAGGGGGCGTGGCGCGTCAGCCAACCGCTCAGTATTCATGGATGGGTCTATGGCTTACAGGATGGGTTGCTCAAGGACTTGGGGGTATCGATCAGCGGTAAAGATGAGATCAACGCCCTATACCGCATGGCGGTGAAGGACTCGGCGGGGTAAGGGCATGTTTTTGAGATGAGACCGATTCGCCCCCTCTTATGTAGAGAGCCGGTGATCGCGCTCCGCTGGGACGGGGCTTTCGGTTTGAGCTTTGCCTTGACCAGCGTCAGCAGGTGATCGATCTGGCGGAATTCCTCCATCTCAGACCGCTCATCATCACTGACGCTTGCCGCACGATTTTTCTCAAGCAGCGTGTGAGCGCGTTCCTGAAGTTCCGGCGGCAGGCGATAACCTGAGATTTCATTCAGGGATGGCGCTGAACCGAGAAAGTCGGTCACAACGTCCTTGATCGTTTTTTGGGGGGCGTTTGCCAACCGAAAATCCTCATTCCAGTAAATCCATTTTACACCCTTTCAAACTTTACTTTGAATACAGCAAGCGCTTTTCTAAGGCTTGGGTGCATTTCACTTTGGTGCATCGCTATGATTTCATAACAGGTAAACGGGCGGATATTCGGCGCGGCGACTCTTGGGGTTGGGGATTTTTCCACGAGCGCCTAATCCGCCCCTACATTTACGTTGATGAGACGATAGG
>JBBRTY010000032.1:0-27935 GCA_038248285.1 Aggregatilineales bacterium | reverse complement strand
CGGGAAAGCTTTCATATGAATCGCGCTGACGGCGGCAATATCATTGAGGTGCAGGGTGCGAATCACGAGTTGGGTTTCTGCTGATGTGACCATGCCGCACCTTTTGTCAAAACACTGATTCTCTCCATTATACCGCGTCACGCACAAGTGCGACGATAGAGATTACAACGGCGTTATCGGCACCCTTAACGGGATTGTCCACCTTGATTGATGGTGGGTGAGGAAGATGTTTCGCCCAACGTTTGATACAGTTGCGCGAATGCCTGCACCTGTTGGTCGATGTCATACAAGCGCAATGCCCGCTCTCGTCCGGCTGCACCCATTTGTCGTCGCAAGTCGGGGTCGCGCCACAGGCGTTCCATCCCATCGGCGAGCGCTTTGGCATCGCGGCGCGGCACCACCAAGCCCGTCACGCCGTGTTCGACATTTTCCGGCAAGCCGCCCGCGTCGCTGGTGACCACCGGCACTTCCAGCGCTTGTGCCTCGATGACGGCGTTACAAAAGCCTTCTTCGACAGCGGCATGGAGCATGATATCGGCGCGGGCATAATACGCCACCACGCCCTCCCGCGGGACGTAGCCGGCAAAGGTCACAATCTCATCGTGGAGCAGTCCATTTTGTTTCGCCGCGTATAAAATCGCCTCTTCATAGGAGCCATCCCCCAAGATGACGTAGCGCACGGGCACGCCCCGCGCGACCAGCAGCGCCACCGCATCCAGCGCGAACTCGTAGCCCTTCGCCCATGCTAAGCGCCCAACCGACACGATGAGCAGGGGCGTGTCGTTAGTGGGGGCAGGGGCGCTAAGGCTGGCATCCGCCGCGCGCGGGCTAAACAAGCGCAGATCAATCGCTGGCTGGATGAACCAAATTGGCAATGACGGCGATAGCCCTGCCTCTAGGGCGCTGCGGTGGAGCGCTGCAGAAATGAAGTGGTATCCATCGGCATGGTCAAACAGATAACGCATCGCCAGCGGATAGGCGTCCACGAGCGTATTGCGGCGGTGTTCCCCGCGTCCGCTGAGCAGCACCTTCGCGCCGAGCAGGTTTTTCATGCCCACCAGCGCCACCCCTTGCACATCAAATTCGATATGTAAAATATCGAGCGGGTGCCCGACGAGGGGCAACCGAAACAAGATCGCCGCCCATGCGGGGATCGGCAAGACGGCGCGTTCTGCCCATGTCGTGCGCAGCATGGCGATCAAGGACGCGGGGTGGCGCACGCTTTTTTCGGCAAACATCCGCACCGCTGCCAACCCCGTCCCCACGCGCGTAGGGCGTTTGGGACCATAGACCATGCGCGCGCGCACATCAGGGCGGTCGTTTAAGACAGCAAACTTGTCCCAATCGCCCGCTTGGCTATTGGCAAAAATGGTGATGTCAAAGCCCAATGCCAACAAGCCGAGAATTTTAGTGACGATGAAGGTCTCGGACGAGCGCGGGAACGACTGCACATAAATGCCGATCTTGGGCTTAGCGGTCATCGGTCGTCCCTTCGAGTAGCGTCCCGTACATCGTCTCAAACACTTCCGCTTGCCGCGTGAGCGAAAACTCGGCGACGGCACGCGCCCGTGCCGTCTGCCCCATGCGCGCCCGCAAGGCGGGGTCGGTCAGCAACCGTTCGATGCGATCTGCCAGTGCTTCGATATCACGCACGGGGATGAGAAACCCCTCGACACCATCGGTGATGGCTTCTGCCATGCCGCCCGCGTTAGTGGTGACGATGGGCAAGCCGCTTGCCATGCCTTCGAGGACAGCATTGCTGATACCTTCTTCATGACTACTTAAGACCAGCATGTCGGCGTGCTGCATCCGCTCCAACACTAGCGGCGGGGCGATACCGCCGACCAGATCGACCGAATCGGTCAGCCCCAAATCCCAAATCGAAAAACGCAGTTCCGCAAATAACTCGCCCCCGCCGATGATCTGCGCATGGAAGGGGATATTTTTCGCCTTGAGGCGTGCCAGTGCCGCCAACAAATAATCGAAGGCTTTTTTCCACACTAAGCGCCCGACGGCGATGATCTGGGGCACGGCGTGATCACGGGGCGCAGCAGGCGGGCGGATGGCATCGGTATCGACGGCAGGACGGTTGACCCAAATGCCGCTGATACGCCCAGAAATCCGCGCCGCTTCGTCCGCCATTTCTTGCGCGACCACATGGATCGCGCCGACGGTACGCATCCGCTCAATGAGGATGGCTTGCACCGCCGCCGAGTTTTGGCTCATCAGGTGCAAGTCGGCACCACGACAACTGAGCGCTTGGCGCGCACCCGTCAAGCGGGCGGCTTGGGGATAGGTGGGGCTAAGCCCAAGAAACTCAAAATGGAGGATGTCGGCGCGCTGGCTGACGAACGGCAAGTGGCGGATGAACGCCCGCGCGCGGTCATTGCGGGTGGCGGTGGGGCTGTTCCACAAGCGCCACGCGGCGGCGGGATCCCGCACAATGGCAGCAAGCATCCCCCCTACGAGCCGCAAGGCGCGGCGCGGATCGGTGAGGCGGGTATCGGGCAGCAATACCTGCACATGCAGGGTCGCTGGCAAGGGGAGGTATTCTTTGAAGTAATCCCATTGCCCATCATCGCGGGTGAACACCGTCACCGCGTGCCCTCGTTCTGCCAGTTTGACGGCTTTACGGAAGATGAAGGTCTCCGACAATAGGGGGAACCGACCAATGATCATGATTATGCGCAAGTTTACCTCGAACGTGACTACTCAGGTATAGAAACAGAATAAAATAAATAGAGAGGCATGAAGACGTGAAGAAAAACAGGAAAATACCCCTCGAAACGTGGATGTAGGGGTGGATTAGGCGCTTGTCAATCGTTCGTTAACATGAAAGTTCGCGCGTCGATCCCACCCATTTGCCGCCAACGGTCATTTTTCCCTTTATTACCGACCGTTTTTCAGCCTGAGCAGTTACAAAACATCATTGTATTCGCTAGTGCAATCGAGGAGAGTCGGAATTATGCGTGATCTTTTTAGCCGGATGGGTGTTCTAGGGGAACTATTCTCGTTTTTGTGGAAGCGCAAGCTGTACTGGTTAATCCCCATGATGATCGTCTTGGCGTTGTTCATCGTGTTGATCATCTTGGGCAGCAATCCAGCGACCGCGCCGTTCATTTATCCTTTGTTCTAAAGGCAATTTTCTATGCAACCTTGGCAAGAATCGCTACTGATGGCATTGGTCATCGGCATCGTGGGGGGTGTCTTCACTGTCCGCGAGTCCGCCAAGCGCGAAGCGATCTATGGCGGCATCGTCGCGCAAATCTTTCATTATCTGGGTGCGGTTTGTTTTTGTGCGGTCGTACCCGGCATCTTGATCGCCATCATCCGGCGCGAAGGTTTTGGCGTGGCATTCCCCATCGGCATCGGCTTGATGGCTGTCGCCTTTCTCATGCTGCTCGGCTTTGCGATCTTCGAGCAACCCGCTCGCGCCCAACACGCGCCCACAGAAGATGTCTGGACCGAAGAAAAAGCCCGCAGTTCCGGCTTATAGCACGAAATCACGGGCAATTATTCAGGGGCGTGCAAAGCGCACGCCCTTCTAAAATCAATCGTTACTTCTAACCCCTACTGCCCTAGCTCTTCATCCGGCAAATAACGCACCGCCACCATAGTGATGTCGTCAAACTGAACCGCATCACTGATGTAATTGTAGAGGGCATTATCCACGCGGTCGATAAAGCCAACCGCCGAGTTCAAGGGCGGGTGAATGAGCGTTTTCAAACCTGCCTCTTTGAACAACTTGCCTGCCGGATTGCGCGCATCAGTCACCCCATCGGTAAAGGCATAAAAGATATCGCCTTTTTCAAGTTTGGTCTCGGCAATCTCAAAATCCGATCCCGGGAACATGCCTACCGCCGGACCCGTCGGCTTGAGACGCTCTTTAATCGTGCCATCCGGCGCAATCACCATCGGGGCGGGGTGCCCGCCATTGATGTAGACCAACGACCCGGTGAGTGGGTCAAGCATCCCAAAAAACATCGTCGCGAACATATTCAAGTCCAAATGATGTTCGGTGATATATTCATTAGTGCTGGTCACGGCAGTGCGCAACGCATTGGCGCGGATGGCTAAACGTCCGCCCATCGTTCGCAACGTGGTGCGCGGGTCTTCCATCTCGAAGAGCGTCTCTGCCCAATTAACGTTGTGTGCTTGCATCGCAAAAGCGCGGATCAAGCTGCGCGTCAACGACATAAACAGCGCCGCGCCCACCCCCTTGTCACACACATCGGCGATCAAGATCGCCAAACGATGCTCATTCATCATCATGAAGTAATCGTAAAAGTCACCTGCCACTTCCCGCGCAGGTTGGAAACGACCGCCAATTTCCCAACCGGGCACTTCGGGTAGTACCGTCGGCAAGAAATTCAACTGTATCCGCCGCGCGATCTGGATGTCATTCTCGATTTTCGCCATTTTCTGGCGATACTGCACCAGCAAGTGATTGTTCAAGACGACAGCCGCTTGCGACGACAGCGATTCCACGACCAAGCGGTTAAATTCATCGAAAGGCACGATTTCGCCATATTCGTTCTTGGCGTTTAACAGCTGCAATACGCCGATCACCCCGCCGCTGTTATCTTTGAGCGGCACCGTCAAGCTGGATACCGAGCGGTAATTATTTTGTTTGTCAAAAATCTTGGTGGCAGAAAAATCGAACCCATCGGCGGTATACACATCAGGGATATTGATCGATTTGGCGATATGACTGACATACGTCGCGACATTGTGATGGTTGGCTTGCCCCGTGGCACGGTCAAACAAGGGCAGCGGTGCAAAGTTCACCGTCAAGCCTGATGACCCTCCCAAATGGATACCCAACGACTCGGTAATCACAATCGCAAAGCGCAGCGTATTGTCGTTGGTGCGGATATACACCGTCCCCGCATCAGCACGACACACCGCGCGCGATTCGTTCAAGATACGCTCTAGCAAGCGATCAAAGTCCGTTTCTGACGACAGCGCGATCCCCATTGGCAAAATGACTTTTTCCATCAGGCTTGCCATCTTTTCGAGGCGATCCATATTGATCTGTTCGCTGTGTTGCAGCCCTTTTTTCTGCATCACGATCCGAATACGCAGATCGAGGGCGCTCATTTCGACCGGCTCTTGCAGATAATCATCCGCGCCCGCGCTGATCATGCGATTGACGGTCTCGACATTCGAGACTGACGTTACAATGACCACCGGAATATCACACACGACTGGGGTAGCTTTCATAAGTTGAAGGACTTCTTCACCCGTCAACACAGGCAAATTAACCCCCATCAGCACCAAATCAAATGGCTTCTGACTAAGCAAGTCCAGCGCCGCTTGTCCATCGGATGCGGTATCCACATCCATGCCAGAATTGAGAAAATGCGCCACAAAGGCTTCGCGGTTTTCCTGATTATCATCAACCACCAGCAGGCGTTTGACTTGCTCAGTCATAGGATTTCCTTTTGTAATAACAATGCCAAAAGTGCGCAATCACCGGCTCGCGACGAAATGCTAAAGATTAGCTTCAACGCTTCATGATAAAATGATTGTAATTCGAGTTATTGGCGCGTTCATAGCGAAACTCATCAACATTCTTGATGACGAGAAAAATGCCTAAACCTCCAATACCGCGATCTTCCAAAGGATCATCGAGATCATCCGGCATATCATGAGACATGGGATCAAACGCTATCCCTTGATCGATCAGCGTGACACGCAACTGCACCGGATCGATCTCCGCCTCAATGACCACATCCCCGCTCAAGCCGGCATCACGATACCCGTAAAGAATAATGTTGGTTGCAATTTCATCGACCGCTAAGCGCAGCCGACTGGCGGCTTTTTTGTCGATCCCAGCGCGCTCCGACGCCGACATCGCAAAATCACGAATGGCTTGCAGCGACTCCCCTAGTTTAGCTGGGTCGCCCGTTAATGAAAGACGAACTAGTTCTGAATTAGCCATTTTCGCCTACTTATGCGCGATCCCAGTGCGAAGAATTACCTCATTTCCCGCCACCGAGGGGTGTAACCCAACGCGGTGGCAGGAAACGGGGAGACAATACCTTATTTCTCGATCACTTCCGGATCATAAGTCTCAAGCATAATCACGCTGTGATGAAAACCCGTGTCGTGAATCGGTTCGGAAACATCTTCCGTCGCCCCCACCAGATAGATGGTGACGCCTGAACCCATCTTCTGCTTGGCAAAAACGAGCGTGCGCAAACCAGCCGATGACATATACTTCAGTTCTTGCAACAGCAAGACGAGTTTTTTGACTTTCTGAGCTGCCGCTTCTTCGATTTTTATGCGAAAATCATTGGCGACGCTGGCATCCAATTCGCCAACCAAGTTGATTTTAGCAATATCGTTGATCACTTCGAGTGTGGCACTGAACGCCATGTGACATTCTCCCTTTGGTTGTAAAACCGTTAACGACCTACGAGTATTATAACCGAACGCCCGCCCAACAAGAATCCCCGTTGATCATCCAACAGGGGTTCGCTACCAGCATCCCAAATATCATGCGGGGATGGCACCCCAGTATTGGCAGCAATGTGCCACCGCATCCCGGCTGGCAGTTCTGGCACGGTAAACCACACCGCATCCCAAAACATGTTCATCGCCACATAAAGGGTGTCATCGCGCACTGTCCCGCCCCTAGCATAGTCGCCGTTCAACATGAACGCCAAAGTCCGCGCGGTGCCATCTGACCAGTTTGGCTGCCATGGTTGGGTACCGTGAAAACTGATATCCGGCACACCAATGCCTAGATAATCGCTGTGTGACAAGAAATAGCGGTTGCGCAAGATGGGGTGTTGATGACGGAAAGCGATGATCCGTTGGAAGAAACGCAACAAATCATAGTTCTTTTCCGTCTGTGTCCAATCCATCCAGTTCAATTCGTTGTCATGACAAAACGTATTGTTATTGCCGTACTGGGTTCTGCCAACTTCATCCCCCATCAAGATCATGGGGATCCCTTGGCTGACCATCATTAGCACTGCAAAGTTTTTGATCTGTTGACGGCGCAACGCATTAATCCCCGCGTCCGTCGTCTCCCCTTCCCACCCACAATTCCAACTGTTGTTGTCATTCGCCCCGTCGTTGTTGTTCTCACCATTGGCGAGGTTGTGCTTCTCATTATACGAGACCAGATCCATCAACGTGAAACCATCATGGGCAGTGATGAAATTGACCGAAGCCGTCGGACCACGAGACGCATATAAATCCGGCGACCCTTGTATCCGTTGCGCGATGTCGCCAATCAGCCCCGTCTCGCCCTTCACAAATTTGCGCACCGAGTCGCGATACTTCCCGTTCCATTCCGCCCAACGATTATACGCAGGGAAAGAACCGACTTGATACAAGCCGCCCGCGTCCCATGCTTCGGCGATCAATTTGCAATGCGCTAAAATCGGGTCATATGCCAGTTGTTCGAGGAGCGGCGGGTTGGACAGTGGCGCACCAAACTGATCCCGCCCCAAGATTGAGGCGAGGTCAAAGCGGAAACCATCAATATGATATTCCGACGCCCAATAGCGCAAACAATCCAAAACCATACCGCGCACAATCGGATGATTACAATTGAGCGTGTTACCTGTGCCGCTAAAGTTGAAATAATATCCTTGAGGCGTGAGCATGTAGTACGTCTTGTTGTCTAAACCACGAAACGAGATGTACGGTCCACGTTCATTGCCCTCAGCCGTGTGGTTAAAGACCACATCCAACATCACTTCAATATCATTGGCGTGCAGCAATTTGACGAGATTTTTGAACTCATCAACCTGCATATTGAACTTGCCGGTCGAGGCATAGCCCGCCTTCGGCGCAAAGAAACCGACAGTGCTATAGCCCCAATAGTTGTAGAGCTGTTCGCCCGTGTCCGGGTTAATCTTACTGTTCTCGAACTCGTCAAACTCATACACCGGCAGGAATTCAACACAATTAACGCCAAGCGCCTTCAAATAAGGGATTTTGTCGATGATAGCGGCAAATGTCCCTCGTTTGCGCGCATTCGCCCCCGATGATTCATGCGCGGTAAAACTGCGCACGTGCATTTCATAAATGACGAGATCTTCAATCGCTTTTTCTAAAGGCTGATCGTGTTCCCAATCGAAGTCATCGGCAACCAAACGCCCGCGATGCTGGTAGTTGTTATTCCAGTCGGGTTGCACACCCCAGACTTCGCGTCCGCCAATCAACTTCGCATAGGGATCCATCAGGATTTTGGTGTTATCGAAGCGATACCCGTCTTCAGGATTCCAAGGACCATCCATGCGGTACCCATATTCGATCTCTTCCCAATCCAAACCAAACACCGTCATCGCAAAAACATCGCCAATGCGGAATTCTTTAACGAACGGGATTTCAACGAATGGTTCTTGCTCACGTTTGCGAAACAACACAAGTGTGCAAGAGGTTGCCGCACTAGAATAAATTGAAAAATTTATTCCGCCGGGTACAAGGGTCGCGCCGAAGGGAAGTGGTTTACCGGGGCGAAGTTTATAGCCCTGATACTCGTGACTTGGGTACGCATCAATGCGATCCATAAGCTACTCTTCACCTTTTTGCCAGTTATTCAGCACCGTTATGCCATCGTCTAAGGTCTCTGCGGTCGAGAAATATTTCAAAAACCCGGTCGCAGTCATATTATCCTTATTGTCTTCCGACAACCCCACAAGGACAACCTTACCCGAGTTGCTTGAGATTTGGCGGAACAACAGCAACATCACCCGTAAGCCTGCGCTCGACATATACTCCACAGAACTCATGTCAAGCAGGAGGCGGCAGTCGGGACCGGCTGCCGCCAACACTCGTTCTTGCATTACAGGGGCAGTGCTGCCGTCCACTTCACCAATGACTTCGAGGCGGATCGCATCTTGATATTCACTGGTGCGGACGTCAATTGCCATGTGAAACTCCTACTAGACTGGTTCGATACGAACCTTAATTTTTACCCGTTGTTCGATTGCCGGCAAGGTGACGGTGAGCGCCTCAGCATCAAACTCAGTGTATGGCTGACCATCAATTTCCACCGAGGCAATGCGGATAGAACCAGCCGGCAGCAAATCCGGGCTGACGCGCAAAACGCCATCACTAAAACCACCCACCACTGGCTTAAAGTAGAAATCCATGCCTACTTTATTGATGAGCAGGTTTTGATAGGTCGCACCCAGATAACATAGCTCGGTCGAGTGATAGCCGCTCATCGAGTGACTGCCCTTGAGCCGTTCATTACCCATCAAATATGGCAGTCCGTTGGCGAGCGTGTTGAAGTAAACACCTCCGTCGTCGTGATCTGGGAAGAAGGCGTTGTAATATGCCGTCGCCTCGCGCCCATGACGCTTGTATTCTTCGTCTTGGAAGACGCCGTACATGATCAAATAGGCAAGGATCGCCTGTTCTTGCTGCCACCATGCTTTACGGTCATGCCACACATAACGGTGGAAGGTTTCGCCGGGGGCAAGCACCCGCTCCATCACATCATACCAACCGCCACGCTGCCGATCACTGCCGATAGCGGGCATGATTTCGGCAATTTTCTTGGCAAATTCGATATATTCCGGCTTGGAGCGTAACGAGATCATGCGCGTCAAGTTCCACGCAATTTTCATGTTATGCCCAACTACGCCACGATTTTGCTGCCAACCCCACGTCTGATCCTTGCTCCAATCTTCGTAAAACTTTTCTTGAACGAAGGGGCTGTTTTCATAGTCGGGGAAGTATTTGGTGATCATGTCGAAGCAATGTTCAAGCATATCGGCATGGCGCTTCTCGCCCGTCGCCAAATACAAGTTGATCAAGAACGCGGGGGCATGGTCGCCAACCGAGTTCCAGTTCTTGCGGGCACGGTTCGGACCCAGTGACTCGGCACGCGGATCCAACGCAATCGGGTCGATGTGCGAGAAATAACCGCCCAGTTTTTCATCAGAGAAGAAGCGCTCAAATAGCTTGATGGTCTGATCCGCATCCGAGCGGATCGCCGGATCGCCGTTGGCACGGTAAGTTTGGGTAGGACCCGCCAAGGCATAAATCTGCTCATACATCGGCAAGGAATCGTAATCATCACCAAATTCAGAGGTGAGCAATTTTAGTTCTTGCGCGCCGCTCACCTGAATACCGTGATACCAATAGATCAAATCTTCGTCGGCATCGTAGAAACGCATATGGTCGCGCAAATATTGCGTGCCCAGCTCCGCCGCTTCCAAATATTGATCCTTACCTGTCAGCATAAAGGCAGACGAGAAACCATAGACCAACCGCGAAATGGTGTCCGTCTCTTGCAGGAAGTCACCACGCTTTGTCCCCGAAAGCTGAAGAAAGGTGCGATAATTGCGGTAATCAATCGCTTCGACGGGCCAATTGAACTGCCAATGGAGATAAGAATTAGCAATACTATCGACCTGCTTAACCCACCAATCCGGCTCCTCATGGCGATACACCGAGGGACCTGTACCGGGGAACACCATCGACTTAATCTCGAATTTCACGGGTGTTTCTGGGAAGAAAACACCATAGCAATACACGAGCTGCCCCGGCGTCAGCAGTTCCGCTAACCGCCCAGTGGCGTCCATGTAGTTTTCTTCCAAGTTATGGGTGATACGTGCAAATGCTGTTGGGGTAATCACCCCGGTGAACTGTCGCCCATCGGAAGTCGTCAACTGCACCGAACGAGCGTTGCGGTTGAAGTGCGAGACGTATCCAGCGACCATATCAGAGAATGTAAAATCGATGTTATTCACTGTGTTTTCACCCCTTTGACTGTGTGATGATGCTATTATACCAATTTGGGCGGATTTTCCTGATCAGTATAGCCTTGACTGATCTCGACGATATTGCCTTCGGGGTCTGCGATCCAGACCGTCTTCCAACCGGGAATGAACGCCTCGAAGCTCAAGGGTCCCAATGTCACTTTCGCATCGTCCCCCATTGCCGCCAATGTTGCATCGACATCATCGACCTTAAACGCCAGATGACGCACGCCCACATTGCCATACCCATCTTTTTCGGGAGCATCACTCGGACGGGCATCGTCGGTCTTAAACAATTCCAGATAAATGCCGCTGTCCGTCTTGATAAACACCAATTGGTTATCTTCACCCAAGGGGATAACGCGCCCGCGTGTGAAGCCAAAATACTTGGTATAAAACTTCTCAATCACGATGGGATCGCTACAATTCAACGCAATGTGATTAAAAACCATTAGCTTGCCTCTTCTTTCTCGATCAGAATATCGATGATTTTACGCGCAAACAGATGACAGTGCCCGCCCGTGCGCCCTGTCACAAGATCGCCATCCACCACCACATCTTGATCGATGTAATTGGCACCCATGTTGCGCACATCACCCAACAAGTTGATATGGCTCACTACGTTGCGTCCGCGCACCAGTTCCGGCACGGGCGACACCAACCACATCCCATGACAAATGATGCCTTTGGTGATGGTCGGTTCGGCAAAAGCGCGTTTGATGAATTGCACCGCTGGTGCTAGTTTATTGATGTCTTCGGTATAGCGCAAGCGGTCAGACACAATTGCCGATGGCACAATAATGGCGCTATAACTGCGCAATTCTTCATCGGACATGTTTTCGAAGCTCTCATGGCATTCAAACGGCGCTTGATACTCGTGCCCTTTGAAGGTGATATAAGGCTGACCCCAAAGTCGGCTCAGAAAGTGCAGCTCTATGCCTTCTTCAGGAAACCGATGCTCATAATAGAAGATTTCCTTCTCATAGAAATCGCTTTCGATGAGAATACCAACCTTTTTACCTTGTAGTTTCATCGTGGTTGCCTTCGCGTTTGCCGTAATAGAAAGGGGTGGGGATCATCAGCCCACCCCTGACGAATAGTTAGAGACCGTGCTGTTGCTTGATCAGGTCGGAGACACGCTCGCCGATCATCAAAATAGCCGTGTGGCAGTTGCCCGACGTCACAAAAGGCATCACGCTGGCATCAACGACGCGCACGTTTTCCAAACCATGCACCCGGCAATGCGGATCGACCACCGCCATCGCATCCAAGCCCATCTTGCACGAACCGGCTTGATGGTGATACGACTCGCTGCGATTGCGCAGATATGTCCGAATATCATCATCCGTCTTCACATCGGGACCGGGCAGTAGTTCTTTGCCGGTCACAAATTCGCTCATTGCTTGCGTATGGAAGATGTCGCGCCCCAGTTTGAAGGCGAACATCATGCGATCCTCATCTGACTTGACACCCAAATAATTCGGGTTGATCAGCGGATTTGCCAATGGGTCGCTGCTGCCCAAGCGAATCCAACCACGCGAAAGCGGACGGACGACGCCGGGGAGGATGCTGATCGCATTCGGATTTGCCGCACCGACAATAATATCAAACGGCACATGCACGAACGCCATTTGCACATCAGGACCAACCCAACCCGGATCAGACTTGACGAATAATGCCGATTCGCTCATGTTCAAAGCCGGAGGCGGCACTGCCGCTTTGGTCTCGTAAATGATGCCAGTCAAAATATGGTTATGGAAGTTTTCGCCAACACCGGGCAAGTCTTGCACGACATCAACGCCAAATTCTTTCAACTGTGCCGCCGGACCGACGCCCGAATTCAACAGAATATGTGGCGATTCAATTGCCCCGCCCGACACGATCACTTCGTGATTAACGAGCGCGGTCTTCTTTTCGCCATTCTGAACATATTCAACAGCGACGGCTTTCTTGCCATCAAAAACGATCCGTGTCACATGGGCTTCGGTTTCCAGCGTCCAGTTTGGGCGCGCGCCGATGAAGGGTTCAATGTACGCTTCATTCGCCCCATGACGACGACCATCTTTGATGTTCAAATGATGCCAACCTGCGCCGATCATGTTGGTACCGTTGAAATCTTCGGTACGCGCATGTCCTAATTCCACGCCGGCATCAATAAATGCCGCCGAGGTCGGGTTGGGGTTATGGTTTTTGGCGTTGATCACACTGATCATGCCCCCATGCCCCGCCCATGGACTGGTATCGTCTTCTTGGTTTTCCGCCTTCTGGAAGTACGGCAGCGCGTCTTGATAGGACCACCCGGGCGCGCCGTTGTATGACCAGTTGTCAAAGTCGGACTGGTGCCCACGAATGTGCATCATGATGTAAAAGTTGGATGACCCCCCGACGACCTTGCCGCGTGGTTCATACACCTTGCGATTGTTCAGACCCGGTTGTTCAACACCGTTATAATCCCAATCGATATCCGTATGAAACAAAGCGGGCCATGCTTGGGTGATACGCACCAGATCGGGGATAGTGCCCGTTCCCGCCTCTAGCTGCAAAACCTTTACATTGGGGTTCTCACTTAAGCGATTGGCAACGACCGCGCCACCCGCTCCAGCACCGATGACAATAAAATCAAACGTGGCATTCTCAGCCATAATCTACTTCTACCCTTCCGAGAGTTGGCGCAAAAATGGAGCAAACGGCTTCGAGTCGTGATAGTTCGCCATATAGCTGATCTTGCCATCTTTGAACTCGAAGAAATTCATCGCATCGGCTTCAATCGGTTCGTCCTGATATTTCATCGCTAGTGCTGAAATATGCGACACCGCGGCTGCCTTATCGCCATCCACAATGAAGTGCTTAGGCGTGTTGACAAATTTGAAATAAGCCGTTGGAAAACCGCTCATGATGCTACGCAGCGTGTCCAAACCCGTCAAACGACCAGCCAGTTGTTCATCCATGACATATTCTTCATGGAACAGGTCACACCAAGCATCCCAGTTACCGGCGTTGGCGGTTTCATAGTATTTTTCGAGAATCTCATGCGTTGTCATTTGAATCCCCTTCCAATGATAAGGTGTAAAAGTGCAACAACTGCCTTGCTACAAAGTAGGACACGCCAATGCGTATCTGGGTGCCCTCCTCAGGTTGCCATGATTTAACGGGCTGAGCTTACTTGCTTTCGTACCACAACACCCCATTTGGAGGGGACACCTTAGGGTGTCCCCAAACGCTTTAGTCTTTCTTTGCCGGGTACAATCCCAGTTGTTCAAGGATATACAGGCTGTCGGAATTGAAGTAGCGGTCGGTGATCTTGCCGTCTTTGATACGGAACAGCGACAAACCCTTCCAAGTCAACGTCTTATCGCTCTTGGTCGTCAGCCAATCGTTGCTGTGAACCATAGTCATCGTCCCCAAGACGCCGACCATGTCGCCCTCAGCAATAATGTCCTCGATATGCACCGAACGGACAGGGATATATTTCGCAAAACTGGAAATGCCGCCCTCTAGCATGGTACGACCATGCGGGCTGCCAAACAGCGCCTCGCCGTGATCTTCAAATTCATCCGCCATGATGTCTTTAAGCATGTCCACATTGACTTCATTGAAGACGTGTTCATAAAAATTACGGACAATTTGTTTATTGCGTTCCAACTCGGAATTAACGACTTGTGTCCCCGTCGGCGAAGCGACGTTCATGGTGGTTTGCGGAGCAGCAGCGGCGGGCGGTGGTGCGCCGCCACCAGCGGGGGGCAACATCCCCATCCCGCGCATCATGCCCAGTTCATCGCTATTGAACCAACGCTCAACGATCTTGCCGTTTTCAAAACGGTTGATCGCCATCCCTGTCCATTCAATCGTTTGACCATTGGGCGGCACGCCAAAGACTTCTTGGGTCACGGTCCCACGCCACGTCAAACGAGCAGCAACACGGTCGCCTTCACCCACAACATCATTCACGCTGACATACAAATCAGGGAAGACCCATTTCGCCCACTGGATGCCACGCACGACCGCCGCGAGATGATCGGGATCGCCAGCTTGCAATCCCATTGTTTCACCATGTGCGACAAAATGAGGATCCATAACCTCAGCAATCACATCAAAGTTATTGTGATTCAGTTCGTCATACAGACGAATGACCTTTGCTTTATTTCCATCAACATCTTGAGCAGGCGTAGAATTGCCCATCATTATTGCTCCCATATCCATTTTTGGCGGGTTACGGAAAAAGGCGGCGGTTTCTTCAAAAAACTGCGCCGCTGTGCGTGGTTGTTGCCCCGTGATTTTGTAAAAATCATAGCTCAGATCACTGTAAGCGCCATTGCTGTACGCATCATCCATACCGACCACGAAATCAGCAAACCAATGCGCCATGCCCATCTGGAGCATCCCCTGACGCACTTCATCTGCCGACATCGCCGTATAGCTGATGGTACGCTTCATCACGCGACTGATCAAACGAGTCAGATCGACATTCGACAGCGGTTCACTACCCGTCAGTGAATACACCTTGCCGTAATGCCCCGGTTCCGTCAAACAGCGCAACGCCACTGCCGCAACATCACGGACATCAATAGCAGGCAACGCGACATCGGCTTTCAATGAAGCATAAAAACCGCCCGTCATCATAATTGGGAAGATCAACTGTACCCAAATCTGGAAGAACACATGGGGGCGCAAATGCGTCCACTCCATGCCCGATTGTTCGATTTCATGCTCGGTTTGCGCGTGCCATCGCATCAACTGAGCCGGTGCATCCGCTGACGCGCCAACAACGGACAGTTTAATGATATGTTTTACGCCCGCTGCTTTCGCCGCAATAATGAGATTACGCTGTAATTCAACCTGCCGATAATCACTGGAAGACAACAGAAATACCCGTTCCACCCCTTCTAAAGCCGTAGGCAGTGAACTCGTCTTCCCTAAATCTCCCTCAACAAGCTCAATACCGGGGAAGGGGAACATCGGTTGGGCTTTCGCCTTATTCCGCACCAACGCCCGTGCTGGTATCCCCGCCTGCGCGAGTTGTTGAACCAACTCGCGTCCGATATTTCCTGTGGCTCCGGTCACCAGAATCATGACATACCATCCTTCAGTAAAAGGTCTCAAACAAGCCAACCAGACCTTAAACAAGGAAATCTAGGTACAGTTCCCCTGTTTTTTCACAAAGCGAATGCTAGCCGAAGCGCGGGATAATCCCGACTTGCATCAACAATGTGAAACGGTCAATATTCGTCCAACGTTCGACGATCTTGCCATCCGCAACACGATCGGTGAATACACCGCTCCAATAATACATTTGTCCTGTGCCGGGCATCCCCATATAGTTACCTGCGTGTGTTCCGCTAAATTTAACACGGGTAGCAACAGTATCGCGAGTCGCGGTCATCGACTCGATTTCCAAATGCAAATCGTGGAAAGCAGAACGCAGCCCAGCGTCATCACGCCTCAGCGATGCAATGCCCTTCACAGGGGCTTCGGCGCTTTCAAAGTGAACCAAAACATCCGGAGCCACATGCAGCTCATAGGCATTAGGATTGCCGGCGTTCACCTCTAACAACAAGCGCCGCACCACATTTTTGTTGGCTTCCGTATCAAAAACCTCAGGCGCAACCGGGAGGATTCCCATTTGCTGCAAAATCCCAACTTGATCGAGTTCGCTGTTGCCTTCCACAAACTTGCCATCCGCATAGCGTAGCAAGCGTACCCCCGCCCATTTGATTTTCTTGCCCGTCGGCGGCATCCCAAAGAAGTTGCCTTGATGGGTGCCCTCCCCCCGAACGCGCATCACCACTTGGTCGCCATCCACAAGGACATCTTCCAAAAAGAATTGGACATCGGGGAAAGCAACTGCCAACATTTCGTGCGCACGCCGTACATCAGCTTTGGTATTGCCAAGATTGGAACCACCCGGCGCGACCTGATGCTCGACATACGATTCGGCGAACACATCGAGAACCATGTCAATGTTGCCGTTGTTCATGCCATCAATATATTGATGTGCCAAGCGCTGCGCCTCAGCTTCATGTTGTTGCCCGCCCATCCGTTGCTTTTCCCCAAACAGGTTCAAGCCCAGTTGCGCGCTCAACTGCATAAAATCCATGCCCCCCCAGTGTTCGACAAAGCGATTGCCGGGGATGCGTTCAATCTCGATACACTGAACGCTGAAGGATTGTCCAGACGGCGGCGTACCAAAATAAGGCGTGCCAGTATGCGCCCCTTCAATCAGGAACACCACTGTCACTAAATCACCATCGGCGATCACATGTTGGATTGTGTAGTCGGTACGCGGGAATGAAGCATAGCTCATGCCCAAGAACATCTTTGCACCCTCGACCCCACCCGGCATCCCCGGCGGCGAACTGTGATCAAGAACATCACTCGCCAAGAAATCGACCATGTGATCAAGATTACGGGGGATCACCATTTCGTTAAAATAGGTAGTGATCAGTTTTTTCTTATCGGCGAGGCTGGACGTGGATGGAGCTACGCCCGCGCGGGTGCCCATTGTTGGCTCGGAACCGCCCGGCGTCTGCATCGAGCGCATCATGCCCGTTTGATCGAACCATTGAAAGCGTTCGACAAACTTGCCATTTTGAACACGGAACACTTCCACCACATAAGACTTGAAGGGATTACCCGTAGGAGCCACCCCCAGAAAAGGACCCTGTTGTGTGCCCTGATACATACCATGCAGCACAACCATATCGCCCTCAGCACTGATTGCCTCCAACGGCATTGTCAAGTCCGGGGAAGCCGTAAAAAGCATGTCATACAAACCACGCAGACCATTTTTTCCGGCGGCTGAACTCGACGGTTGAGTATGGTCGATCAACTGATCATCAAACAACGCCAATGCTGCATCCAAATCATGGCTGTTGATATGCTGATTGAATTGTTTTGCGAGTGACTTTAGACTTTCGAGTGTTGTTGTCATATACCCTCAAAGCAGTGATAGGAAAGACCGACTTATCAAAAGCGGGCTTGGCAAACCAACGATACCACCACTACAACCACCTTAGGTTTGCAAAAGAGAATGGATGCTTATTCTGCCTTTACAAAAGTTGCTGACTAGCCAAAAACCATTACTAGCACCCGTCTGTTTTTATGCCATCAGGTGATACTTAGCTTGGGATCATGCCAAATTGTTGCAAGAAGCTATAGACATCCGAGTTAAACCACCGTTCCACAATCTTGCCGTTTTCGATACGGTTAGTCGCCATTGCCGTCCATGTGATTTTCTTGTTGGTCGCCGGCAACCCCATAAACGAACCAGTATTGGTGCCCGTCCAACGCAGGCGCACGATCACCCGATCCCCTGCCGCCATAATGTCTTCAATAGTAACGACCATGTCTGGGAAGGCGGCTTGAGTCATCAACGCCCCCGCCTTCAGGGGTTCTAAGCCTTTTTGGTAGGGATTCAGGGCATCGCCATGCATCACGAAATCTGGCGACATCAGTTCATCAACGATATCGACATTGCCCTTGTTTTCTTCTTCATACAACCGACGTACCAACGCCTTATTCGCTTCGGGGTTAGGGGGGGGTGCAAAAGACGGGATAATCCCCATTTGCTGCAAAATACCGACTTGATCGAACTCGTTCCACGCTTCGATAAATTGACCATTTTCGACCCGCAATATCCGGTGTGCCGTCCACTGAATCGTCTTACCAGATGCAGGGAAACCATAGAAAGGTCCCGTTTGGGTACCAATTGCGTGAACGCGAATGGCGATTTTGTCGCCTTCTACCGTATGCTCATCGACCACAAATTGAAGGTCATTGAAAGAGTCATGGAGCATACCATGCGCCATCACAACGCCTTCAACCCCCTGTGGCACATCGACTTGTGCATTGATGTGATCATGAAAATCTTTAGCGAACGCCACCCGCAAGGCTGCGGCATCATGGTTGTTTACGCCGCCAATATAGGTTTCCACAAGCTTGACATATTGTTCAGCCAGCGCCTTTTGGTTGGGGTCTTGCAATGCCCCCAACTGCACCATCATCCCATAGATGTCCATGCCGCCCCACCGTTCGGCATATTTACCATCGGCGATGCGCACTGTTTCCAGCAGCGATGCCGAGAATTTTTTGCCGGTAGCGGGCAACCCCATCAAGTTACCATCATGGGTGCCAGAGATCGTCGAGATGATCGAGACCTTGTCGCCCTCAGCGATGATCTGGTGAATTGTATTATGAACGTCGGACGAGCCTTCAAAAAACATCGTGAAGAACATTTCCGTGCCCGCATACCCGCGCGGGACATTGGCAGGGGCGCTATAATCCATGCCATCTTCGGGGACATATTCCGAAAATCGCCCCAAGATACGATTATTGATAATGCCCTCAATATAATCCCGAACCAGTGCTTTGTTCTGTTCTTGAAGTGTTGCCATCAAAATCGGCGAAAGCTACCCTAGTTTCCAGAGTACCCCAACGCCTTTACTCCTTTCGTTCAACAGGACGATATTCCTTAAAGGAAAATGGGGGTTGAGTTGCACTGCGGCTTCCCCCCAGCCGTCCACCAGAATAATTAGCGTTTCGTGCGCCGCGCGCTAGCTCGTAATACCCAGTTGAGTACGCAACCCCATCATATCTAACCAACTCCAACGTTCCGCGATTTTGCCATCAGCGATCCGGTAGATTTCAATCCCGTACACCGAAAATGGCTTCCAACTGGCGGGGGCACCAAAAAACTCAGCTTGCTGTGTCCCCGATAACTTCAAACGACACACCACAGTCTCGTTTTCGCCCATCAAATCGTCAATCTGAGCGCTGAAATCTGGAAAAGCCGCCAAGTAGGTTTGGAGCCACTTGGTATAGCTTGCGACTCCCGACTCACCAAGAACAGCATTATGGTCAATCAACTGATCATTAACCAACACCAATGATCCAGCTACATCATGATTATTAATATGCTGATTGAATTGTTGTACAAGCGACTTCATACTTTCAAGTGTTGTTGTCATAATTCCTCAAGCCGTGATAGGAAAAACCGACTTTCAAAGGCGGGCACCGCCCACCGATTGATGATTTCATCGATGTAATGACGCACGCGCATTTTGTTCTGCTCTTGAACAGTCGTCATTTAATCAACCTATCCCTGATCTGGTTTCACCAGGGACAGGGGCAGAATGGTCTACGAATGGGTCGCGCAAAAACTGCGCGACCGCATCCAAATTGCGTTCGACCATGACCGCCCGATGAAATTCTTGGATCAATTGCTTATTTGCATCGAGGGACATCTTTGCTACTCCGTAACCATAAACCGAGCTAAATAAATTAGCCGCCGCCCATCTTCATTTCGGGAATCAAGCCCAATGCCATCAATTGGGGCATCACATCCATGTTTGCCCAACGTTCGATGATCTTGCCTTCATTGTTGAAACGATAGGTCGACAACCCCGCCCAATGATGCACCTTACCACTCGGTTCTTTGCCCATGAACGGACCCAAGTGGGTGCCATGCCATGTCAGACGAACCATCACAATATCGCCATCAGCGACCATTTCTTCAATGACCGTATGCCCGTCCGGATACGCCGACTTGACGCCCACGACCCCTTGCTTAATGGCTTCACTGCCACCGATGTAGGGGAACAGGGAGTCGCCATGATGAACGAACTCGGCGCACATCAACTCATCGACAACGGACACATCGCCATTACTGATGACTTCATCATAAAACCGCTGAATATTTAGCTTGTTCAACTCAACGCTCATAGCAGTTCCTCTCTCCTTACACGCGCCTTCAGGTTTTGGACTAACGACGTTCTAACCAAACTTCGTTGGCATGATGCCCAGTTGCTGGAACATGGCGAGGAAGTCTTCGATAACCCAACGTTCCACCATGATGCCATTTTCATCAAAACGGGCGAGCTGAGTAGCCGTCCATTCGATGGTCTTAAAGGTGGGCTGCACACCCAAAAATTCCTTGACATGGCGCGCAACCACTTTTTGATGCGTCATGACCTTGTCACCTTCAGCGAAGATGTGAATGATGTGGATCGTCGCATCGGGGAAGGTCGATTTAAAACCACCAATCCCTTGCTTGTGCAAATCACGCCCTTTGGCATAAGGGAGCAGTGATTGCGGTCCGTGAGTCACAAAATCTTCGTGCATGTAGGTATCAAGTTCATCCAGTTGGTCATTGTTCGCCGCCAAAAAGAAGCGGATGATCGTACTCTTATTATGTTCGGGTGTTGTTGGCATTCCCATCACCTCGTATTTCATATGCCACACATGAAGCGCAGCCGCCGCTCAACAATTCTTTTTTTCGAAAACGCACATGGGATAAACACTATGGGGCGGTTGCAAAACCCAACTGCCCCATAGCATCAATGGCTTCACCTGCCATTCAGCAAATGTGCCGCTTCACTTAACGACCGGGAGGACCAAACTTCGGCAAAATACCCAGTTGTTGGAGCAGCCCAAGCATGTCCCAATACCCGTGTGCTTGACTAATTTTGCTATTAAGCAGACGGAACATCATATGCCCGGTCAAGTTAATCTTAGCTCCGGTCGGCGGCAAGCCTCGGAAATCACCCGTATGGGTGCCCGTAACGTGGTACCGTAACGCAGCTTTGTCAGCTTCGCAATACACCGCATTAATTTGATAATGGATGTCCGGAAAAGCAGTGTGAAGGGTATCTAACCAACGCCGCACACTATCCTGCCCCAGTTCGGCACCACCACCTTCCGAGAAGAAGATGTAGTTCTTGCCGTAGAATTCGGCAATGCGCTCTTGGGCATTGCGATTCCAGATTTCTTCGACAACATTGCGGATGATATCTTTGTTGCCCATCGGCGTTTCAGTCGTACTCAACCGTTGACCACCGTGCGAGGCAATGGGCGACCAGAACAAGTCATACTCGTTCGTGCCATCCCCGAAAATCGCACCGCGTCCTTCGATAATTTTGCCTTCGCGCCAGCGCAGCAAATGGATGACATCAACATCGAGCTTGCTGTAAGGAACGGTACCCGTGCCCTCAGTGCCCGCGCGATAGCCCAAATTGTGAGTCACATCTGCCGACCATTCATCACTGACCATCAGCGTTATGGGGGTCATGCTAAAGCTGCGATTCGACAACGCCCCAACTTGCCCCATAAATCCTAGGAAAGCGTCCAACCCATGATGCCAACCCGACAACGGGTTATGACCGGGGGTCATCCACTTCATGTTTAAATCCCAATATTTCTCGATCTCAGCACGATCTCCACTGGCGAGCGCTTCATACGCTTTTCCAACCAGTTCACTCGTTACATGAGGCATAAGACTCCCCTTTTACAATCGGCAACCAATACACACGCGCAGATTATTCAGCGAGCCGTTCCGGCACGTTCTTCAACGGGAACTTGGTCCAGAAATAACGATCCACATTGTGTTGATCGCCAGTGTGAACCTGGACAGCGAAAATCTTCCCGTCTTTCAAACCATAGCTGGTCGCCGTAGGGAAGAGAAAATCTTCTTCACCGATTTTGCCATGACCAGTGTGCTTTTCGATCACGGTGCCGTCATCCAAAACGCCGAGATGAACATTGTCCACCCAAATACCAGCAGTGCGCAGCTTTTGCAAGAAAGCGGTAACGGCAGCCGCACCGTGTATCCTTCCAGACATCGGATGATGTCCCGGCATGACCCAAGTCATTTCTGGGTCAAAACATTCGCGTTCCATCGTTTCAAAGTCGCCCTGAGCGAACAAATCGTAATAACGCAGCACTGCTTCCATCGTATTGAACCCCTAGGTTATAAAATAGAAAAACACAAGACAAAGAAACAAAACGAATTTCGGCTAAACTCGACTACAGCGCGACGGAACCCGGCAGAAGTCGAAGCTCATCCACAATGTAAATGGCGATGACCGGCAGATGCGACTTCGCGTCGCGTTTGACCACCCATGTTTGGTAAGCGTCCATCATCAGACGTTCACTCTTCGCTGCCGGACCCTTCCAGCGGCTGGCTTCCCAACGGACGACCAGCTTGACATTCGCCTCTGAACCATCGACGGATACGTCAACGTTCAGTTCTTGCATGGTGTGAACTTCATCAAAGAAGATACGATACACACCTTGTAACCACAGTTCAAACTCCGCCTGTGTGGTCAGGGTCGCTTCGGGGAACCGCATTTCCAAACCACCGCTGGAAACGTAATTCATCATCTCGATTTGGGGAGCGTGAACATCCAAACCTTTGTACCAGTCAGCGACCATGGTCGCAATTTCTGCTTGGTTTAATGGGGCAAGTTGCGTCATTGATTCTTTTCTCCCTTAATTTAGATATCAACACTCGATACTTACGGCAGAGCGCTGCTGATCACCATGTCGATCAAGAATGGACCGTCGGTCTCCATCATCCGCTTCACCGCCGCCTCGATTTGATCTGGACGCTCCACCTTCAAGGCGGGCACCCCCATCGATTCGGATAATTTCGCGAAATCGATCACCGGATTAGCAAGGTCAAAGCTGTGCGGGAACTCATGTACTGGGTCGCCCACTTGCTCCGTCCAATATTGCAAGATGTTCAGCTTCAACAACATGTAGCTTTGGTTATTGCAGATGACAAACTTGGCACCAATATTGAAGTGCGCCGCCGTCCATAATGCCTGAATGGTATACATGCTACCACCATCACCCGTGAAGCCGATGACGGTTTTTTCCGGATGCGCCAGCTTGATGCCAAGCGCGCCGGGGATACCAACACCCAGCGAACCGCCGCGCGTTTGGAAGAAGTGACCGGGCAGTGTCGGGGGCAAATAACGAGTGATATCCGGCGAAGAAGTCAACCCTTCGTCAAAGATCATCACATCAGCCGGGACATGCTGCGCCAATACTTCCATAAAACGAGCCGCGTGCATCGGCACATCATCATAACGGGCAACATCTTTCGCAAATGCCGCTTGCCGTGCTGCTTCATTAGCGACATGGGATGCTGCCGTGCGCGCGTCTGCCGCTGCCCTTTGCGCATCCGACTGTTCGCGCTTGAGGATATCTGCCAAACCCGCCAATGTCGCCTTCGGATCGCTCACCATGCCAAGATCGACCGGGAAATTCTTGGCGATCTCGTAGGCATTCAAATCGATATGCACAATGGGCGTGCCGGGCTTGAAGGCGTCATACAGATTCGGGAAGACTTCGGGGAACACATACGTGCCGACCACCAGCACCGCATCCGCCTTATGCGTGATCTTGGCGCTAGTGCTGCCAAACATATGCCCCGTCGTTCCTTTATAGAGAGGGTGTAAGGCGCTGATATTGACTTCCGACGCATCCACGCCGTAAACATCAGCACCGAGTAACTCTGCAACCTGTGCCAATTCGTCCTGCGCACCGCTGAAAGTGATGCCATCCCCCATCAGGATCAAAGGGTGTTCAGCAGTCATCAAGATCGCCGCCGCGCGTTGCAAACTTTCGGCAGAAGGCGCGACAACGGTATCGAGCATCGGGGTCGGGAAAACTTCTTCCTCATTCAGCGCATCCAACACATCGGCAGGAACGCAGACGAATACAGGTCCCGAGGGCGGGGTGATCGACATCTTGATCGCACGGCGCAATACACGGAGAAGCGAATTCGGATCGATCACGCGCGTTGCCCACTTGGTGACGGGACGCGCCATCGAAACGAGATCGGCTGCCATTTGGGCATCCATCCCATCATATTTGATGCCAGCTTCGCCAGCAATCACGACGAGAGGGGCATGACCGCGCATAGCTTGATACATCATGCCAATGCCATTGCCAAGACCAACGCCACTGTGCAGTTGAACGATGGTCGGGCGGCGGGTAGCACGCGCATAGCCATCACCGATACCAACAGCGATAGTTTCTTGCAAACCCATGATGTATTTGAAGTCGGGATATCGTTCTAGCGAGTCAAGGAAGCCTTGCTCTACCGTCCCCGGATTGCCAAACATGTAATGGATATCGTCCGCAAGGAACTGCTCGATCATCGCGTAACGTCCAGATTTACCGGGCATTCGTCACTCTTTCATGGTGAGATCGGGCAAGATAAAGGGTAAACAATCAACCCAAAATACCTTAACAGTGCCATATTTTGGGTTGACAAGGTGATGCCTTATTACCAACCGTACCGCTTGAGTCCATTTTCCAAGACTTCGACCATGATCTCGCCAACGAGCTTGGAATCTTGGGTGGAGCGCCCGCACAAGAACGGATAATCAAGGATCGTGGAGATGGAATGACCGACGCCGCCATGGAATTGACCGCCCGGCTGTACCGCGTCACGAAGGATGTATTCCAACGGATAGAATGCCGTCTTGAAGTTGGCATCAATGCCGACCACACCCGTGCCGTCTTTCCAGTCATACTCCACTGCGTGACCCGTGACATGCTTACCAGCGATGATGCTCTTGCGTTCCGTCCAATCACGGGCAAATGCCAGTGCCGTTACCGCATAACACTCCGCCACGATCAACTTGCCCAATTCGAGAAAGCCGAGGATGACATCATGCAACCGTTGATTGTTGACCATATCGATCATAGGTCCGCTACCGCCGACCATCACCAAAGCATCGTATTGCTTCAGTTCTTCCCAACGCGCAGCTCGTTCGTTGTGGTAGGCTTCCAAACCATGACCAAAGTCTTGGCTGTTGAAGTAAGGACGTTCCGGGAACCAATCTTGGAGACTGATTGGGTTGTCCAAGCGAGAGGATACGTCGATCTCGCTCGTCTTGGTCGCATAATACTCATCAACGACCACTTTCTTCAGCGGCGGATCAAAGAAACCCGCTTGCATACTCGGCGGCAAAGCCGGCGGACGCTTGCCTGTTGCCGTCAAGAAAACAGCTTCATAACCCTGAGCGTCAATGGCATCCAGAGGACCGATTAGCTCCTCACCCCAATATCCGTATTCCGACAATACAACGAGGATCTTCTTAGACATGTTTATCCCCTGAAAAGTAAGCGAGAGACCTAGAAGGTGATACCGTATATTATAAGGGAAATCAGTCCGCTAGGGTACAAAAAAACATTATAAACGGAAATGCGAAAAACGAAAAACCGCAATTCACAAATGAGTGCTATAAAGCAGGTTTCACGCCAGACATTCGCCAGACATTCGCCAGAATGCAAGATTTTTTGTAATGTAGTTACTCGCAAATGACAGCTTTTATACGATACACCTACGGCGAAAAAAATGCGACTAGACTTAGGATTAGTTGTGTTTATCCTTTTTCACCATTACTTTTCACCATTACGAGGAAGAAAATAGTTGATCACCCAAGTTTTCCGAAGCACAACAGGGACAGTGCTGCTATTCGCAATCGGATTGCTGATGGCAATTTCCTTATTTTCGGTCAGCATTAACGGTCAGGCACATGCTCAAGACGATGTGATTTACGGCTTAGTCGATGTCGATTTGGCGGAAGTACGCTCAGGCCCCGATTTTGCCTATCCCACCGTTGACCGCATCCCGCGCAACGGCTCAGTCGTCATTCTGGGGCGTGCCGGTGATTTCATCACCCGCTGGGATGGGCGGCAATGGTTACAAATTGAGTACGGCACCGGCAAAGCATGGATGTATGCTCGCTTACTACGCACCAGTCGCGCCTTTAACAGCATCCCCCCCACCGGACGGATGCTCCCGCGGGATGGCAATGGGCGCGTCCCCGATACTTTCGATTTGTCATTCGATGTGTGCGAACAATGGGTGGGGAATTTTTCGCGCGTGGGCGACTTCATGGGTGGGGATCGCAAGCTGACCGTCACCTATCCGGGCTTGTCGGGTACCAGTGTTTACAGTGTGATCACCATTTCGCCATCAGGCTCCCGCACCGCCTTCGACTCTACAACAACCACCGCCGATATTCAGCTCGATCTGCTTCCGATTGAAGAAGGCACCTATACATGGCGCGTCGTGCCCTATTGGGCATCCGGCAGATATCGGTATGAGTGGCAGCAAATTTGTTTATTGCAGACTGGTGGCACTTTCGATAAACCCTTTACTGGGTCTACCCGCCCTTCAATATCACTGGGCGGGTAATCCCATAACTGCAAACCGGGCGGACACACTCATAAAGGTGTCCGCCCGGTGTTATTTTTCTGTCTTTGCCCTATCCCTCGCCACTTCTCACCAAAGCCCTGTCTTTTGCTTTTCCTTAATCCCTAATCCTCTCTTCCACCAGCAGGATCGCATCCAATGTCGCATCCGCCGCGATGCGGGCGTTGATCGCCGAACTCCGCGCCCTGACCGCCACATCCCGGTCAAACACCCCACAGCGCGTCAACGGTTCGATGGCGGCGTTCAAGCGCTGTGCCACATCTTCTAGGCGGGGCAAATAGCGCCCCAATTCGGGAAACTCGCGCGTGTCCTGCGAGGTATACGCATAATCGCGCACATAATCCGGCGGTTCGCACGGCATGATCGTCCGGTTGAAAACACTGTACCATAAACTCTCTAAGCCAACCGCCACCTCCCGCGCTGCGCCTAAATAGGCACGCATCCGCGCGATCTCTGCCCGCTGCACTTCCGGCGGAACCGTGATAAACCCGATCTCTTCAGCCGCCGACAAACCCGGCGCAATCGGGAGGCGGTCAATGCCGAGGGCGGGGCGGGTATTAAAGGTCGCTACCCAACCCGTCGCTCCCAAATAATTGACGTATAACCATGTCGTGATGGAATTTCGATAGATGACCGGAACCACCGCCCCTGCCGGAATCGTCCCGATTTGCCGTCCCGTGCGGATGACGGGCGAGTCCCGCAGCACCAAGTTATCGACCGCATAAGTCGCATAGCCCGAATCGCTCGTCAGCGCCATACCGCCCAAAAAGCCGGTCGTAAAATCGGTTAAAGGCAACCGTTCAGGGCTACCTTCGTCAAAATCAAGGAATTCCGCCAGCAACCACCCCAAGTTATAAGAACGCCCCGGTCGGCGCACTTCGTACCAAGTGCCATCCAAATTGCGCCCGACCACTTCCACGATATTGTCCTCAAAAATCGAGGCGACCGCTTCGGCTTCGGTGGTGGGCAATGCCCGAATAAAGGCACTGTCAAAAACCATTTCTGCACGAAACAGGTACCCGTCCGTCTGCGCTTGTGTGATCGTCGCCGACAACGTGAGCGCCAATATGCCACCCATCAGCGCGCCGATCAAACGTGTAGTTATCCCCCGTCGAGTTGCGCTCATCTTGCCCCCTTTCCCTAAGTTTCACCAGCCCTATAGGAGGCGCGCCCAATGCGCGCCCCCACTCCCT
>JBBRTY010000031.1:0-28133 GCA_038248285.1 Aggregatilineales bacterium | reverse complement strand
GGCATGAAGACGTGAAGAAAAACAGGAAAATACCCCTCGAAACGTGGATGGTGGGGTGGATCAGGCGCTTGTCAATCGTTCGTTAACATGAAAGTCCGCGCGTCGAATATCCGTCCATTTGCCGCCGACGGTCATTTCTCCCTTTATTATCGACCGTTTTTCAGCCTGAGCAGTTACAAAAAGTAAACTTAGTGAATTTAGTTGAGGTTGAATGTATCACACGATCTATGATGAAGCACGATCCAAACAAAAAAGGAGACCCGCTTACGCGACTCTCCTTTCTCTACTACGTCTTGACTCCGGTGGGATTCGAACCTACGACACTCCGCTTAAAAGGCGGGTACTCTACCGCTGAGTTACGGAGCCTCCCTAACACCACGAATTTTAACGGACATGCCGCCCATTTTCAAGGCGCAGATGGACGCCTTTTTGCAAAAGCGCCCATCTGCCCCCAAACCACCCTTTAGAACGGGAAGGTATACCGCACCGTGTAGGTGATCACCACTTCTTCACCCGGCGCAACCGTCGCCCGATACTCAATAGTGCTGGAGTCCACCGGCGTGAATGCCATCGAGGTCGAGACGATCTCCCAATTCGTCCAGCGGAACAGATGCTCTGGCACCCGCACCTCAACCGCTTGATCTTCCTTGCGGTTACGCAGCCGAATCTCATACGTCTCTTCCAAGACATTGCTCGAAATCAAATTGAAGTTCGTCTGCACCCGTTCGCCCACAAGGTCAAAGGCATTGCCCAGATACACCCGCACATTTTCACCTTTGGCGGTGTGGTTGATCGTATTCTCACCGATCAAGAGCGCCGCGCCGTCAGTGTCTTCTTGATACACACGGATGCGTCCGGCGGGCAGTGCTGCATCCAAGCCGCTTTCCTCACCCGTCCCAAATTCGAGATAGTAGCCAACCGTCGTGATCCCCGTCTGCCCATAATACTGATCGCGCGATTGACCGCCATAATACGGGGTGCTGGCGTCATACACGAAAATCGTGTTGGCGGCTATGGCGGCTGCGGTCACAAACTCGACCTGCTTGGTTTCGTTCATGCCCACCGTCACCGGGCGGTTGATCTCGTACAGCTTGTATTGACTAAAATCGCGTTGTTCCACTTGGGGCGCAACCGCCTCGGAACGCATGGCATACATCAGTCCATCCGATACCATCCCCATATCGGGCTGAATCCGGTTGACATCCCCCGCTACCAGCTTGACCAGCGCATCGGTGTAAGATGCGCCGCTTTGGTTGGTCAGCGTCACCCACCCGTTCAAATCCAACGAGCGCTCGTCGGCAGCCAACAGCACGTTATAGTCCGCCGTCCAGTTCAAGCCGCCCGTCAGATAGGTTAGCGCCACTTGCTGTTCGCCCGCCACCGCCGATTGCAGCATCCAGCGCAACGTCGGGCGGGTGATCAAGCCCCCCGGCAGTTCGGGAAAGCGTAAGTCGCGCACTTTGTCCAAGCCGATCACGATCACCTGCCCCGCGTCGGAACGCAAGATGATCTCGCCGTTACGCCCACTTAAGAGTTGCCCGCGATACGCCGTGCCATCTTCGGCGATAATGTCGATGATCTCGTCCAAATAGCGTTCCAAAAGCGCGCTGCTGTTCACCAGATCAAAGACATAATTTTGTTCCAGCACCACCGTCCCGCTGGGATCCGTCAGCGAGACAAAGGTGACGGAAGTCGGGTCGATACCCGCCGCCACGTCGGTGAAATTGAGGGTATTGATGCCCTCGGCAAAGGTGAACGTCCGGCGGTCTTGCACAAGCGCCGTCCCCTGATTGTAAATCGCCAGTGATACCCCGTCGCGCACAGGTTCTCCCTCCGCCGCTGGATTTTGGGTTGCTTCTTGGGCAGACACCCCACCAGCGATCATCAATGCCAATATGCCGGTTAGTAAAAATCGTTTCAACATCATGTTCAACCACTCCTTGTGTATTCGGTCTACAAGCAAGACGACCGACCACGCCGTTTGGTTCCATCCAATCTTTAGAGGTGCGATTCCATATCCCCGATCAAACAAAAAGGCACAAAACGCAGAAGAAAAGATTAAAAATCATTCCTTCGTGCCTTTGTGCCTTCCTGTTTTGAGTTTTTTATTTTATTGCTTGTTGGCTAGACCAGTTGCATCGGCGCTTCCAAAATTTCCTTAAAGCGCTTCATGAACTGCGCGCCTTCCGCGCCATCGCTCACGCGGTGATCCACGCTGATCGTCACCTTCATACGGTTGCCCACACCCACCGTGCCATCCGCCAACACGACCGGCACCTTCTTCGCCGACCCCACTGCCAAAATACCGGCTTCGGGCGGGTTGACAATTGCGAGGAAGTGTTCGACATCGAACGTCCCCAAGTTGCTGACCGTGAAGGTGCTGCCCTGCATATCATCGGGCTTGAGTTTGTTGTCGCGCGCCCGGGCGATCATCTCTTTGTTTCGTGCCGCCAGCGTACTCAATGAGACTTTATCGGCATCCTTCGCCACCACATTGATCAAGCCGCCGTTGGGCAGTGCTACCGCGATCCCGATATTGATGCGCTTGTGGCGCGCCAACTTGTCCCCATAAAAATGGGTATTCAGGTTCGGGAACTCGGTCAACGTCAATGCCGCCGCCTTGATGATGAAGTCGTTCACGCTCACCTTATGGGCGTCGTCCATCGCGCTGTTGATCTGCGCGCGGAACTTGAGCATCGCCTCGACATCGATCTCAGTTGTCACGTAAAAATGGGGAATCTGTTGCTTGCTATCGACCATGCGCGAAGCGATACGCGCCCGCATCTTACTCGTGTCGATGATCTCGACATCGGCACCTTCGGGCAGTTTTCCATACGAGGTCACGATTGCCGGAGCCGCCGCGACCGGCGCAGGGGCAGCCACCACTGGCGCGGGGGGCACATAGCCCTCAATATCCGCTTTCACAATCCGTCCAGCGGGACCCGACCCTTGCACTTGGGTGAGGTCAATCCCACGATCCGCTGCCATTTTGCGGGCAACGGGCGAAGCGCGTAAGCCATCGGGCAAATTACCGTCAGCAGGTTCGACAGGTACAGCCGCCACCACTGGGGCAACCGCCGCCGCCACCACTGGGGCAACCGCCGCGGCCGCGACCGGTGCTGCCACAGGCGCGGCAGCAGCAGCAACCGGTGCTGCGCCAACGTTTTCACCCGCTGCGCCCGCATACCCGATCACATCGCCGATCTTGACTGTCTTACCCGGTTCGCCGATCAGTTGGAGCAACGTGCCCGACACCGTAACAGGGACTTCAACAGTCGCCTTATCCGTTTCTATTTCGGCGATCACGTCGCCATTTTTCAGAATGTCGCCGACCTGCTTCGTCCAATTGAGCAGGATACCTTCGTCAGTGCCGAAATCCGGCATGATGATTTGCTCAGCCATCAGTAAAGGACCTCCTTAACTGCGTCAACGACCTTCTGCGCATTGGGCAGCGCCATCAACTCGATCTCTTTGGCATACGGCAATGGCACATCCATCGCGCTCACCCGTTTGATGGGCGCGTCCATGTAATCAAATGCCGCCTCTTGCAGTTGTGCCGCCAGTTCACTGCCCACGCTAAAATGGGGGAGCGATTCTTCCACGACCACACAACGATTCGTTTTCTTAAAGCTCTCAAAAACCGGTTCCAGATCGAGCGGACGCAACCAGCGCAAATCGACGACTTCGGCTTCAATGCCTTCTTTCGCCAAAATTTCTGCCGCTTCCAGCGACCACTCCACCCCACGCGCATAGCTCACAATCGTGACATGCTTACCCACCCGTTTGACATCACTCTTGCCGATGGGGATCACATATTCTTCGTCGGGGATACGGCTTGGCTTGGAATACAACGCAATTGATTCACTGAACAGCACCGGATTATCATCACGAATCGCCGCCTTCAACATGCCTTTGGCGTCATAGGCATTAGATGGGCACGCCACGTACAAGCCGGGGAAGTGGGCGAAGATCGGTTCGGCAACATGCGAGTGGGTGGCAGTCGCTTGATTGCCCCACCCGCTAGCGGCGCGGATCACCAACGGCACTTTGAATTGTCCGTTGAACATATAATGCACTTTGGCGGCATGATTGATGATGGCGTCCAAAGATAGAAATGCGAAATTAATCGTCATCAGTTCAGCCACCGGACGTAAACCCGCCATCGCCGCGCCCACCGCTGCGCCAGCGATCACCATCTCGCTGATCGGGGTATCACGCACGCGCTTTTCCCCAAACATGTCTAACAAGCCGCGTGTCACTTTGTGGGTGCCTTGCCAGCCGCCCACTTCCTCGCCCATGATGAACACCCGTTCATCGCGCTCCATCTCTTCAATGAGTGCCGCGCGGAGCGCCTCCCGCATAGGGACATTTTTCTCTGCCATCTTTACTGCTCGCTCCGTTTAGTCTACGTAGATGTTGTTGATCAGGTCTTCATAAGTGGGGATCGGGCTGGCTTCGGCATACCGTACCGCCTCTTCAACGACCTCTAACACTTCGGCGTCAATCCGCGCGAGGTCATGTTCCACGTCGTCAAAGTTCGCTAGCAGAGTACGCTTCAAAATGTTGATCGGGTCTTTGTTCAACAGCCAATCATCCAATTCGCGCTTCAAATCATCGCGCGCGTCGAACTGTTTGTCCGATGCCCCATGTCCCTTATAACGATAGGTCAACGCCTCGACCAGCACCGGACCCTTCTTGCGGGCATATTCGACGGCTTCGCTGATGGCGGCATGGACGGCGATCACATCTTGCCCATCCACACGCGGGCCCTCTTTCATGCCATAAGCAATAGCGCGCTTGACCAGTTCCGGCTGTCCGGTGGAGTCTTCAATGCGCGTACCCATGGCGATGAAATTATTTTCGATCAGCCACACGACCGGCAAATTCCACACCGCGCTCAAGTTCAGCGATTCATGGAAATAACCGTTGTTGGTGGACCCATCGCCCATGAAACACAGGACAACATTTTCCGTCCCCATGTACTGTTCCTTCAAAGCGATGCCTGCTGCCAGTGGCAAATGCCCCGCCACGATAGCATAACCGCCCCAGAAGTTATGTTGACGACTGGCAAGGTGCATCGATCCGCCCTTGCCGCCGCTCACGCCCGTGCGCTTGCCCATCATTTCTGCCATGATCGGGTTCGCATGGACGCCACGCGCCAGCGCAATGCCGTGATCGCGATAACCGGTGATCACATGGTCGTCTTTGGTCAACGCCGCCAACGCGCCCACACCCACCGCTTCATGACCGCTGTACAGGTGCAAATAAACGCCGGTGATCTTCTTCTGATGATAGAGTTCGTCGCACCGAGTCTCAAACTGACGGATCAGCACGGACTGGCGATACCACTCCAACAGCGTAACTTTATCCAGCGACATTTGTTTCGTCGCCATGACGCCTCCTTTGATGTCCTGATCGGAGCAAGCAGTAGCGCTGACCCGACAAGCGTTTGTCTATGTAATGAATACCCGATAGTGTACCCTAAGCACGCTCGTTTCTCAATTCTGCGGGGCAAACTCTGCCCCCGAATGCAAAACTCACACCAAGCCTTCACCGCCATCGACTTGGAGCATCGCGCCGGTGATAAAATCGTTGCTCGCCAGCAAGATCGCCGCTTGTGCCGCATCTTGCGGATCCCCCCACCGCCCCAGCGGAAGACGGTCGGCAGTTTTGGCAATCGAAGCGGCGTCCCGCCCCGGTTCCGGCAGCACCGGACCCAATACTAAGCAGTTGGCGCGAATCTGATACGGTGCCAACGCTTTTGCGGTCACTTCCGTCAGCATTATCAACCCCGCTTTACTGACGCTGTGCTGCGGGCGGGTCGCCACCCCACGTATGCCGCTGGTATCGCTGATATTGAGAATACAGCCGGCGATCTGGCGGTCGCGCATCAAGCGTCCGACCGCTTGCGTCGTCCAAAAAGGGGCGCGCAAATTGAGATTCAGCGCCTGATCCCACTCTTCCGGCGGGATGTCTAACAATTCACCACTTAGGAACACACTCGCACTGTTGATCAAAACATCAATCCGCCCAAAATGCGCGTCAATTGCGCCTACCACGCGCGTGATCGCGTCATAGTCGGCAAAATCTCCTTGCACAATAAGGGCATCTACCCCCTTCGCGCGGATCTCGGCGGCGGTCGCTTCGGCATCCGCCGCCGAGTTGCTATGATGCAGGGCAATGTGGGCACCTGCCGCCGCGAACGCCAAGGCAAATGCCCGCCCCACGCGCCGCGCCCCACCGGTCACAAAAACAACTTTTCCTTGTAAAGATCGATTCACGATAACGGTACTCTACTGCGCCAACAATCCCATGATTATAATGGATGCTATATGCTCATCGGCACTGTGTAAGGATACATAAATGGAACCTCATGTGATCGCCCTTGATGTGGGCGGCACCAAAATTGCGGGCGCGCTCGTCACTCAAGACGGGCAAATTTTGGATCGGCGGTTGCGCCCTACCCCCGCTCAAGAGGGCGGCGAAGCAGTCGCGGCGGCAGTGGTGGCGGTCGCTGCTGACCTCTATACAGCGGGTGGGCGGGCAGCACGGGCGGTAGGTGTCGGTGCCGCTGGGCAAATCGATAGCGCCCAAGGGACGATTCGCCATGCCGTTGACACCCTCCCCGGTTGGGCGGGTATCCCGCTGGCGGCGCGCTTGCAGGCAATCATCCCCGTGCCGACTGTGATCGAGAACGATGTCAATGCAATGGCGCTGGGCGAACAGTTCACAGCGTCCGAAAAAGCGATCCCAAGCGCGCTGTTTGTCGCCGTCGGCACGGGCATCGGCGGCGCGCTGATTCTCAATGGGCACTTATGGCATGGGGCGCATTGGTCAGCGGGCGAACTCGGTCATATCCTCGTCGATATCACCCGCCAACGCCGCTGCAATTGTGGTCTCTATGGACATTTGGAGGCTTATGCCAGCGGTCCCGCCATCGCCACCGCGGTGGACGGCAGTACCGATCTACGGGGGGTCGTCGCCCGCGCACAGGCAGGCGACGACCGCGCCCAAAAGGGAATCGCACAAGGGGCGGAGATCCTCGGTGCGGCGCTCAACGGCTTGGTATGTGCCTTTGATCCGCAAATGGTGATCATCGGCGGGGGCGTCGCCGAGATCGGCGCGTTGTGGTGGCAACCTTTCGAGCGCGCCTTCCGGCAAGGCACCATGCCCGCCACCCAAGAAGTCATCTTACGGGGTGCCTGTTTAGGCACAGATGCGGTTATGATTGGAGCCTCGACACTAGCATGGGCACAACTCCTATGAAGATTGGCATCATCCCGCTGGACGAACGTCCAGTCAACACCCGTTACCCCGTCTTGCTCACACACGGCACCGACGTGCAGGTGATTCTGCCGCCACCGTCGATCTTGAGCACGCTCCGCCAGCCTGCCAATGCTCCCGCCCTTGCAGCATGGTTAGAAGCGCAGGCTCCGCACCTTGACGCTTTGATCGTCTCGGTGGAAATGTTGGGCTATGGCGGCTTGATCGCTTCGCGCATTTCCGACGATCCCTTAGAGACGATCTTGGCGCGCTTGGCACTGCTGCGCCGCCTCAAACAACGGCATCCGGCGCTCAAAATCTATGGCTTCAATGTCATCACCCGCATTTCGCGCCACAACGATAACACCGAAGAACCCGTCTATTGGCGGCAATATGGCACTGACCTCTTTCGCCTATCCCAACTGACGGATCGCTTGCACCGTGTGCCCAACGAAGCGGATGTGATTCAAGCCGAGCATGACGCTCTGATCGCTACCCTTCCCGCCGCTGTAATCGCCGATTTTGTCAGCCGTCGCTTGCGCAATCATGCCGTCAATCTACAAGCGGTGAATCTGCTCCAAAGCGGGGTGTTCGATGTCCTCGTCCTCAGTTCTGACGACACCAGCCCCGATGGCTTCGGCAGTGCCGAAAAACAATGGCTCCACAACTGGGTAGCGCGGCTTGGACTCGCGCAACCGGTGGATAACTTGCTCATGTACCCAGGTGCGGATGAAGTCGGTTGTGTGTTGCTGGCGCGCCTGATCAATGAAGCGAAAGGCGCACCCACCTTTGAAGTCCGTTATTTGGATGCCCCCAGCGCGGAGATCATCGCCGCGTTTGAAGATGTGCCAGTGCGGGTGACGGTCGCGCGTCAACTTCATGCAGCGGGCGCACATGCCACAACCGATAAAAGTGACGACAATGCCGTTCTGCTGCTCATCAACCCGCCACTCAGCCCTAATGCCGACTGGGTGCGTGACTACACCCCCGATGAAGAACGCCAACGCCGCCCCAGCTTAGACGCGCTGGCGACGACATTGGCACAGGAGAAAAAGCAAATCGCAGTCGCCGATGTCGCTCACAGCAATGGTGCCGATGCCGCCTTGCTTCCTGTGCTGATCGCCGCAGGGTGGGATCGTCTCAGTGCCTATAGTGGCTGGAATACCGCCGGCAACAGCATCGGCACCACCATCGCAGCAGCTTGCCTCAGCTATCATTATGGCGTCAATCGCTTATTCCTCGCCCATCGCTTGATCGAAGATTATGGCTACCAGACGCTCGTGCGCAATGCCGCCAACGATTGGTTAGAAAGCGAAACCGGCAACCGCGATCCCCAAGACGATGGAACAGTGGAACAGGTACGCCAGTGGATCGAAACCGCGCTTCATCGCGAAGTCGCACGATTGCCGATCCCTTATGAAATCCGCAACGTCCGGCTCCCTTGGCGGCGCACCTTTGAGGTCGATTTTGATTTGGAGCCAGTAAATTTATGAGCGCCTTTACCGACTTCATCACCGCCGTGCGCGGTCAGTTGATCGTTTCTTGCCAAGCCTTGCCAGATGAACCTTTACATGGGGCGTACATCATGGCGCGTATGGCACTGGCGGCACAACAAGGGGGCGCGGCGGGCATTCGGGCGAACACGCCCGACGACATCCGCGCCATCAAAGCCACCGTCTCACTACCCGTCATCGGCATCTTCAAAGATGGGGACACGGGCGTCTACATCACGCCCACCTTTGAACACGCCCGCCTCGTCGCCGAAGCAGGTGCCGACATCATCGCCCTTGATGCAACACTCCGCCCGCGCCCCGATGGCAGCACCCTGCCCGACCTCATCCGTGCGATCCACGAACAATTGGGGAAGCCCGTCATGGCGGATGTATCGACCCTTGATGAGGCGCTCGCCGCCCAAGCTGCGGGGGCTGATATCGCCGGACCCACCTTATCCGGCTATACACCCTACAGCCCGCCGCTGACCACCCCCGATTGGGTGTTGATCCGAGCGATGATCGCCCAATTGCGCATCCCGGTCATCGCCGAGGGGCGTATCCATACGCCAGAGGATGCTGTCACCGCGCTAGAACTGGGCGCGCTGGCGGTCGTCGTCGGCGGGGCGATCACCCGTCCGCAACAGATCACGGCACGCTTTACACAGCGAATCAAACAATCTCACGATAAACGATCCCCATAATCCCCCCCCAGCAAAACATGCGTTTGCCGTGGGGGGATGACTATTGCGCCTCACGCCCGTTTGCGCGGTTTCGCTTGGGCACGCCGTTCGGCTTCGCGCCGCGCCGCCTCTAAACGGGCGGCTTTTTGGCGGACATAATCGCCATAGCCGCCCACCGTTTCATAAAGCGCCCCATCTTCCAATTCGACAATCCGATCCACGATCCGATCTAGAAAATAGCGATCATGCGAGATCGTCAAGATCGCCCCTTCAAAATCTTCGAGCGCCGACTCCAGCACTTCCGACGAGGCGATATCAAGGTTGTTGGTCGGCTCATCCAACAACAGCAAATTCGGTTGCCCCAACACCAACATCAGCAGTTGCAAGCGGCTGCGTTCGCCCCCACTAAAGCTCCGTATGGGCTGGCGGGTTTGATCATAGGTAAACGCGAACTTGAGCAATTTTTGCACCGCCGCGCCTTCGCTGAGGGGCTGTAAACCGCGTATCAGATCAATCGGGGTGCGGTCGCCGTATGCCGTTAACGTTTCATGCTGCTGGGCGTAATACCCCACACGGGTGCTGTTGCCCACCTTGATCACGCCGCTCAAGGGTTCATATTGCCCCAAAATCAATTTGAACAGCACCGATTTGCCCGCGCCATTCTTGCCGACCAAACCGACTCGTTCACCATGCCGCACCAACAGATTCAGCCCGACGAACAGCAAATCATCGCCAAAGCTCATGCCCACCTCTTGCAATTCAATGGCTTGGGTACTGCCCCGCCCCCCGGCAAGTTGCAGTTCCATCAGTTGGCGTTCGCGCACCGCTTCGATGACCTCGCCATTTTCTTCCATGCGCGCCAACATCTTACGACGGCTGGCAGCTTGGCGGGCGTGCCGCTCATTGAGACCCAGCTTTGCCTTCTCGCTCCATTCTTTGATGGCGCCTTCGATGTGTTGGATCACTTTTTGTTGGGCGACTCGCGCCTGTTTTTGACGAATTCGGCGAATTTCGCGCTCGACCGTATACGCCGAATAATTGCCAACATAATGGGTGAGTACCCCTAAACTCAGTTCGGCAATTTGCGTGACGACCGCATCCAACAAATAGCGATCATGCGAAACGAGGATCACCCCCCCGCGATAATCCCGCAAAAACGCCTCTAGTGCCGCTTTCGAGTTGATGTCAAGATGGTTATCCGGCTCATCCAGCAACAAAATATCCGGTGACCATGCCGCCAAGCGCGCCAATGCCACTAATTTGGTTTGTCCGCCGCTCAGCGCGCTGACGGGCAAGTCGAATTCGTCGGGGGTAAAGCCAAGCTTCGCCAACAGTTCCCGCACCAAGCTTGACTGCCGACCCGGATCGAGTCGTTCGTAATCGGCGAGCAGGGGAACTTGCTCATCAAGGGCATCGCTGAGCGCCTCCGAGTCGTTATAAACCGCAGGATCGCTTAAGCGTGTTTCGACCGCCTCTAGTGCCGCGATCACGCGCGCGAGGTCAGACGATGGCTGGCACGCCGCTTCATACAAGGTGCCTATCGGCAAGCGCACATCTTGCGGCAAATACCCGACCGACACCCCCCGCATCGCGCTGATCGTCCCTTTGGTAGGGGTGACTTCGCCCGCGATTGCCTTCAGTAGGCTGGATTTGCCCGCCCCGTTGTGCCCGACAAAACCGACTTTGGCACGGTTATCGAGCGCCCAATTCAATTCCGCAAAAATTTCGCGTCCGGCGTGATTGATAGTGATGTTGTTAATTTGAATGATGTGCATGGCAGGAATCCTCGTTTTAGAATGGTCTGGTTTTGCCTGAATGCCCACCCAATGCCCAATTCTCGAAAAGAAAAACGGCTTTGAGCGTGCGCTCAAAGCCGTTAGGGTTAGCAAATATTACGAAACCTTACACGGTGACTAGGCGCATCTCTCCCTATGAAGGTTGGTGATGGATGTCATCAGCGACCGTGACAGCAGGGAGAAATACGTGATGTGAACCATAAACGATAGTATCGCAGGAAAATCAGGTCGATGTCAAGAGGGTGCAAATGGCGAAAAAGCCGAATTTCCCCTATTGAAAATCCAAAATAGCCGATCTACAATAAGGGGACATTAAATCAATGCGGGTGATTAGCTCAGTTGGTTAGAGCGCACGGTTCACATCCGTGAGGTCAAAGGTTCGAGTCCTTTATTACCCAAACAGCGACAATAAAAAGGACAGGCAATTGCCTGTCCTTTTTTATTGCCAATGCCATACGGTGATTTATGGCGAAGCGTGCATCGCCAATTCTACGGGTTCCGGCATGGTGTGGATGTTGGTTGGTTTATTCGCCGCTCACCCAGAGCATCGTGTAACCATAGTCCGACTGGCGTGGTGCAAAACAATCCTCGACGAGCGCGAGATTGAGTGCGACAGGCTGCCCGCCGACCATGATCACATGGACAAGATAGGGGTGCATTTCACTTTAGCTGGAGATGAAGGGGCTTCGCCACAAAGGGATGAAAAGGTATCGTATTTTCAGAGCAGTGGAAGGTCCTAGGGAAACCTTAAAGCCCAAACGTTCGGGTGCATTTCACTTTGGTGCATCGCTATGATTTCATAACAAAACGCCGGACTTAAGACTCTGATTCAGTTCAAAATACATCACTACAGAGGGGAGATGTGTGATTCAAACGGGCGGACATACGGCGCACAAACGGGTAAAGTCAGGAAATGATCCGCGCGCGCCTAGTCCGCACCCTACGATTCGTGATGGTGAAACGATGCGGTTAGGCGACGCACAAAATAACCGCGATCTCAGTCCTTTGATCGATGCCCACAACGTGCATCGTCGTAGGCTGCGGACTAGGCGCTTGTTGAGACTTTGCCAACCCCATACGTTCCCGCGTCGTATGTCCGCCCGTTGGAACCACGCATCTCCCCCTATTTGATTACGAGCGCGTTTTGCACCAACGTGAAATGCACCCGATTTGGGGATCGTGCTTGCAATTTTGATCAGGAGTAATTATCCTTATTCCTATGAATTCGTTTGACTTTTGAAATATTCCGCCGAATTTCCCCCTTAAATAAACAATTTTTGTGAGCAGCGTGCAGATTGTACTTAAGTCCGATTTGCGCTTGGCAACAGGATCGTTACAATTAGAAGCATTAACTGTCGGAAATAGAGTTTCGAATTCATTCGTGGGAAGGGTTCACAGGCATGGACATGCTGACACCGGGCGAGAATTTTGCGCAGATCAAGGTGGTAGGCGTCGGCGGCGGTGGGGGCAACGCGGTCAACCGTATGATTGAAGAAGGCTTGGGTGGGGTCGAATTTATCTCGATCAACACTGATAACCAAGCTCTCCAACTTTCTAAAGCGAAAATGCGCCTTCGTATCGGCGACAAGTTGACGCGCGGTCTGGGCGCGGGCGGTAATCCCGAGATCGGTAAGAAAGCCGCCGAAGAAAGCAGCGAAGAACTGCTTGAAGTGCTGCGCGGCGCGGATATGATTTTTATTGCGTGCGGTATGGGCGGCGGCACGGGCACAGGGGCATCCCCTGTAGTTGCCCAAATTGCGAAAGAATTAGGCGCGCTCACCATCGGCGTCGTCACCCGTCCGTTTACTTTTGAAGGCTCAAAACGACAACTTTCTGCCGAAGCCGGCATTGAAGCATTGAAAAGCCAAGTCGATACGCTGATCGTGATCCCCAATGACCGTTTGCTGCAAATTGCCAGCAAGAATGCCACCCTACAACAGGCATTTTCACTGGCGGATGATGTGCTGCGTCAAGGTATTCAGGGGATCAGCGAATTGATCACCGTGCCCGCGTTGATCAACCTCGACTTTGCCGATGTCCGCACGATCATGAGTGAGGGTGGCGCGGCATTGATGGCAGTGGGGCGCGCTGGTGGTGACGAACGCGCGCGTAAAGCCGCCGAAGCCGCGATCAGCAGTGCCTTGTTGGATGTCACGATTGATGGGGCACGCGGTATTCTGTTCAACATCACAGGCGGCAAGGACTTGAGCCTGTTTGAGGTGAACGAAGCGGCTGCCATTATTAAGGAAAGCGCGCACCCCGAAGTGAACTTGATCTTCGGTGCGCAAGTTGACGAAACGATGGGTGATGAAATCCGCATCACCGTGATCGCGACGGGTTTTGAACATGCCAGCCGCGTCGGGCGACAGATGGATCGCCAGCAACAGCCTGTGATGCGTTCCAACAACAATATGAGCCGTCCAGCAGCACCCCCGGCGCAAAACAGCCGCCCGATGCAGCAATATTCGACGCCTGTGCCGCCACAGCCGAGTCAAGAACGCCAGCAGCCCGCGCCGCAACCGCCTCAAGAACCCCCACAGCAGCGCCAAGCGCCGCCGCCGCAACAAGATACGTTTAGCGCGCGGGTATATGACGAAGACAATACAGATTTGCCGACATTTTTGCGCAAGCGCAAATAAGCATTTTTTGAAAGACAGTGGCAGGTAAAAGAGGCGGTTTATTGGACCGCCTTTTTTATTGTCTGGTGGTCGTAATAATGCGGGATACGTTGGAAATGGTGGGAAAACGTTACAAATTGAAACCGTTTTCTAACCGAAATTACCCCAAATCTTAGTGGACACATCTCGCCCATTTATGCTAAATTAGACTAAAACATATGGTGAAAATTTCACCAAAGCCTAACGCTACAAAGTCTAGGTTGGGTTAAATTTCAAATCAAGGCAACATCAATTAAACGTTCTGTTTTCAAGCGGCTGATCTTCATCAAGATCAGCCGATAGTGTCTATTTTGCCAGATCACAACGCTTCACAAGTGTGCAAAGGGTAACGAGCAAATGGCACAAACGCCAATTCGCAAGACCGCAGCAACCGCCGCCAACCCGCTCAATGAGTTGGGGTTCAAAATCTTCTTAGATCGGTACGCCCAAAAAGATATGACCCGCGAGACGCTGAAAGTCGGCGACTTGGTGATTGTGGTCGTCAATGGCGATACGGGGCAACGAGAAATTGGGCGCATCACCGCGATGGAGCCACCGAAAATCACGATTCTGCTTTTGGACGGCGAAACCGTCGAGCGGGATATCGAAAATGTTGATAAACCGATTGAGACTGAACCGGGGCAAATGCTTGACCGCGTGGCGCGGGGCATTGCCGCCGTCGAAAAGACAGGCAAGGCGCGCAAGGAATGGGAGAAGAAATTCCGCTGGGCATTAGACGATTTTAAGTTTGTGCCCGCAGGGCGTATTCTTGCGGCAGCAGGGACAGATTTAGAACTTACATTCTATAACTGCTATGTGGTGTCATCGCCCCGTGACTCACGCGGCGGAATTATCGAAACGTTGCTGCAAATGACCGAGATCATGTCGCGCGGCGGTGGCGTGGGCATGAACTTGTCGGCGTTGCGCCCTCGCCATGCGTATGTCAAAGGCGTCAATGGGAGATCGAGTGGTTCGATCTCATGGGGCGGCTTGTACAGCTTTGTGACTGGTTTGATCGAGCAAGGGGGCAGCCGACGCGGGGCGTTGATGCTCATCCTCAACGACTGGCACCCAGATGTATTCGACTTCGTGAACAGCAAGCGTGAAGCGGGCAAAATCACTAACGCCAACATCAGCGTCGGCATCAGTGACACCTTTATGGAAGCGGTCAAAGCCGATGGCGATTGGGATTTGGTGTTCCCCGATACCAGTGCCCCCGGTTATGATGAAATTTGGGATGGCGAACTGGACAAATGGATCGCGGGTGGCAATCCGGTGATCCACTACCGCACGATCAAAGCGCGCGAATTGTGGGATGCGATTATCGAGAGCGCATGGTCAAGCGCCGAGCCGGGTGTGTGGTTCCGCGAGCGCTATAACAAGAGCAGCAATAGTCATTACTTCGCACCCATCATTGCGACGAATCCCTGCGTCACCGGGGATACTCGTATCCATACGGCACGAGGCATGGTGACGGCGCGCGAATTGTTTGACTCCGAACAACAGGTAGAGGTCGTTGTCGATGGACGGTTTGGGGTGCAAGCGACCACAACCCCCGCCTCGCGCGTGATCTATACCGGACAAAAACAAGTGTATCGGTTGCAGACGAAAGAAGGCTACTTCCTGCGTGCCACTGCGGATCATCGAGTGATGACACCATCGGGATGGATTGAACTCAAAGATTTGCAATCCGGGGATCATATTCACATTTTGAACCGTAAAGGTGGATTTGGCAGGGAGGGTTCTCTCGAAATTGGTCGTGCGCTAGGGTGGATGATGGGCGAAGGTTTGGCGGAGACGGAAGCGGTTACGATATCGTTCTTTGGCGATGAAAAGCGCGAACTGGCTCCGATGTTTGCTCAACATGTTGATGGGTTGGTTCAACCGCAGACAGCCCACCGCTCTACCGTTGGTGTTCAAGAAGTGCCGACACGCGATGAAGCGCGCACCATCTGGAAGAGGTTGCCTTTCCTTGGGGAACCATACGTGTTGCCGGAAAACAAATTTCGCGTCCATGATGGTGTTTTCAAAGGGACTGAGGACATGCAGCGCGGGTTCATTCAAGCGCTATTTAGCGCCGAGGGCACCTTGTTGGATGGGGATGAAAAGGGTGGGAGTGTGCGGCTTGCGTCGGACCATCTGGAACTGCTCGAAGGGGTGCAGCAAGTCTTGCTTAATTTCGGGATTGCCAGCCGTATCCACCGCAATCATCAACTTCCTGACTATCGGATGTCGCCCGATGTTGACCGTCAACCCAAAGTGTATGGGCGCGAGGCTCAGCATGAGCTGGCGATTTCCAACCAGAATATGGCGGTCTTTGCCGAACAAATCGGCTTTATCTCTGAGCGCAAACAGAAAGCGCTGGAAAGCTATATTGGCAATCGCATCAAGCGCGGACTTTATTCTGAGAAGTTCGTGGCGACTGTCGATGCTGTGATTGAAGAAGGCATGGAAGCGGTGTTTGACCTCACTGAGCCTCTCACGCATTCATTTGTTGCAAATAATTTAGTTGTTCATAATTGTGGCGAGCAAGGACTGCCCGCGTTCGGCGTTTGTAATTTAGGGGCTATAAATCTATCTAAATTCTATGATGCTGACAACCATGATGTGGACTGGGAGACGTTGGACACCACCATTCGGTACGCCACGCGCTTCTTGGATAATGTCATCGATGCGACCCCGTATTTCTTCGACGAAAACAAGAAGCAGCAATTGAGCGAACGCCGCGTCGGGCTAAACAACATGGGGCTGGCGGAACTGATGATCCGCCTCGGCATTCGCTATGGCAGCGCCGAGTCGTTGACCTTTATCGATAAGCTATACTCGTTCATCGCGCGGGCGTCTTACGAAACCTCGATTGAGCTGGCACAAGAACGCGGTGCCTTCGAGATGTTCGACGCCGACAAATTCATCCAAAGCGGTTTCATGCAATCCATGCCCGACGACATCCGCGAGCGCGTGCATAAGCACGGTATCCGCAATGTGACGCTGCTCACCCAAGCGCCGACGGGCACGACCGGCACGATGGTCAACACCTCGACGGGGATTGAACCGTTCTTCTCGTGGAAGCATTATCGCAAGAGCCGCTTAGGGTATCATGAAGAAAATGCCCAGATCGCGCAAGACTGGCTTGATGCCCATCCCAATGAGACGAAACTGCCCGATTACTTCGTCACGGCGATGGAACTGACGCCCGAAGAACATATTCGCGTGCAAGCGGCGATTCAACGGTGGGTGGATGCGGCGATCTCCAAGACCGCCAATGTCCCCAACAGCTATACTATTGAAGAGACACGCGCCTTGTACGAGTATATGTATGAACTGGGTTGCAAGGGCGGCACGATTTATCGCGATGGCAGCCGCAGCGAACAGGTCTTGATCTTGAAAGAAGAAGATCAAGAGAAGAAGGAAGCTCCGAAGGCAGAACCCGTGCCCGTCGCACAGGTGGCAACGCCTCATCGTGTGTATCCCCGCCCGAATAAGCTTAATGGCGTGACCGTCAACACCAACACGCCTTACGGTACCGCCTACATCACCATGAACAGCGATGAGAACGGCTATCCGTTCGAGCTGTTTATCGTGGCACCGGGCAAGGCGGGTAGTGATTTGCAAGCCGATGCCGAAGGCTTAGGGCGCATGATCTCGCTGCAATTGCGCACGACTGCGCCCGAAAATCGCCTCCCGATGCTCAAACTGATCATTGATCAACTGCAAGGGATCGGCGGGTCACGGTCGGTCGGCTTTGGTCCCAACCGGATCATGTCGTTGCCGGATGCGGTGGCGGCTGCCTTGATGGACAATTATTTTCCGGCGGATAAGGCGCAACAATTGAGCCTGTTCCAGTCGCAATTTGAAAGCAACGGCATCAGCACCAATGGCGCATCTCATGGTACCCCCGCATCGTCCAACGGTGCGCCCGCGCCGACATTGGCAAGCGTCGCCCATGCCACCAATGGCAATAAGACCAAAGCCGAAGTGATGGCACAATCCGTCGATGGCAGTATTCAAGGGGCGGAAATGTGCCCTAGCTGCCACACGGTATCGTTGGTGCGGGCGGAAGGCTGCAAGACCTGTCTGCGGTGTGGCTACAGCGAGTGCTGAGCTAGGCAACGAGCAGCACAAGTCTCTAAGGAGAACCGCGTCGACACAATGCTGTGTCGATGCGGTTTTTTCATCAGCGCGTTACCATGTCGCGATCAGCAAGAGTTCGCGCGATTTTTTATGTGCCAGCGCATAATGCTTGGTCTTGGTTGCTTCGTGAAGGTTCTTTTTGTGATGGAGGAGCAACTGCTTGAGCGTTTCTTTCGAGGGGATACCATCATCGCGATAGGAAATCACCAGAGTGCTGTCGCGGTGTCGTGCGATCAGTTGCTCAAAGGCGTCGGTGATGGTGCTGGCATGATTCCAATCTGAAGGCATAGGGCGTAAACGGTGATGTTTGCTGTTGTAGTCAACACGTCGGTGCCAATTCGGGTAGTCACTTAAGCCTTCGAGGAAATGATAAAAATCACGGTAATCCACCCCAGTTCCTTTTTGGTTCAGATAGGGAGGATCGATGTAGACCAAATCAGCACCGACCGGGGTTTCCAGCGCATCAAGGTGGATCGCCTCATTATCACGCGCGTTGTCGAAGACAGCACGATTCGCCTCGGCGATAAAATTTCGGAAGTGGATTTCGAAGGGCGTGTCCCATGTGATCTTATTGCCGAAGCTCCGCTCGACTTGGGCAGTGCGCATGTAGAGATTGGCGCGATGGAAAAGATTGTAGGGGCGTTTGATGATACACGCTTGAAACAAGGCAAAGCGTGCTAACGCCTGTTGGTAAGGGCTATCGAGCAGGTGATCGATATTGTAGACAACCTGATCTAACCAAACATTTTCAGCATCTGTAAAGTAGATATTTTTGAAGGTGGTTTGCACAAAGTCGGGATAGCGGATGCCCGGTTGTGCCGTCATCAGTAGGTCAATCTGCGCTGGGGAAAGTGTTTCGGCGTGGTTTTCGATAAGCGCGAGTCCGATATTCCAATTGAATGCCAAAAAATCATTGTAGGTGACTTTTTTACCCGCATTTTTGAACATGTGGCTGACGACGCCGGTGCCACCGAAGACATCCAAGACGCTGTTAAATTCCAAATCACATACATGCTCCCAAATCCAGTCGATGAGTGACCGTTTGCTACCTTGATAGCGAGTCGATGGAAAGGGGGTGTTGAAGGGGCGCGTGCTGTGCGATGAAAATAATGGCAGTTGTTTTGGATACACGGCTATTTTCCTCATCTATTCTTATCTTAAGCATAGATCGTTGCCATGAAATTGTCTAATCCCAAACACATTTTACATCGCAAAAATATCGTGAAGTGATAATCCGATATCATGGCATCACAATCCGATATTGAGAAATCGTATGCTAAAGAGGGTGTTTAGGGCGTGGATGGCGCTATGCTTGGGGGCGGTGAAGAAAGCGACACAGAGATGCTTGTAAAGCTTTGCTTCTCTTATTCTTCATCTAAAATGATATTGAGGGAAAATGGATAAAAAATGAGGGATATTTGGGTTATATATCCCCAATACCCCCCTTTTATCCCAAGAAAATTGTTTCCTGTGGGTTATATCGCTTCGTTGTTGCCCGATGGTATCAACTCGCGCTGATTGCGAAATTGCGTCTCGTACAGGTCGGCGTATAAGCCCCCTTGTGCCATCAGCGACTCGTGCGTGCCGCGTTCGATGATCTCCCCGCGATCCATCACCAAGATTTGATCCGCCGCCAAAACGGTGCTAAGCCGATGGGCGATCACGATGCTGGTGCGGTTTTCCATGATTTTTTCCAGCGCATCTTGGATAAGCGCTTCGGATTGGCTATCAAGGTGGCTGGTGGCTTCGTCCAGCACCAACACGCGCGGGTCTTTGAGGATCACACGGGCGATGGCAAGTCGTTGTTTTTCGCCCCCACTCAGGCGATATCCGCGTTCCCCGACGATGGTGTGATAGCCTTCTGGCAAGCCCGCGATAAAGTCATGAATGTTGGCGGCGCGGGCAGCGGCTTCGACTTGCGCTTGGGTGGCGTCCAGCTTGGCATAGAGCAAGTTCGTCAAGATCGTGTCGTGGAACAGATAGGTCTCTTGTGTGACCATGCCCACCTGTGACATGAGCGACTCTAGAGTCAAGTCGCGCAGATCGTGCCCATCCAACAAGATGCGCCCGGCGGTGGGGTCATACAAGCGCGGGATCAAATAGGTGAAGGTGGTTTTGCCCGCTCCACTGGGACCCACGAGCGCTACCAACTGCCCCGGTTCGATGCGGAAGTCGAGATGCTCCAACGCTTGTTCGCGCGCTTGCGAAGTGGCGGGTTTGTCGGTTTGGGTCATGTCCAGTGCGGCTTTCCCGCCGGACAGCACCGCTTTCACATTATCCATGCGCCCATAACGATGCACTTCCGAGAGTAGCCCGTCCGAAGCAGCAGCATAACGGAAGGTGACATCTTCAAAGACGATTTCGCCACGCACATTTTTAATTTTGACGGCGTTAGGACGTTCGTCAATTTCAATCGGCAAATCGATGATCTCAAAAACGCGCTCAAAGCTGACCATTGAGGTGCTGAAGCTGACGGGGATGTTGATCAGATATTGGAGCGGTCCGTAGAGTTGACCGAGATAAGCGGCGAAGGCGACGATGGTGCCGACAGTGAAGACACCCCCCAACACCAAATGCCCGCCTACCCAGTAGACGAGCGCTGTGCCGATCACGCTGATGAGACCGAGCAACGCCCAGAAACGACTGCCCATGACGGCTTGGCGCACGCCAATATCACGCACCCGCGCGGCGCGGTTGCTGAAGCGATCCACTTCGATATCACGGCGTCCAAACAATTTTACCAAGAGCGCCCCACTGATATTGAGGGTTTCGCCCATCATGGCGTTCATTTCGGCGTTGATGTCCATGCCCTCGCGGGCGATCTCGCGCAAGCGGGTGCCGATAGACCGGGCGGCGAAGAAGAACAGGGGGAAGACCAGTAGCCCGATCACCGTTAGACGCCACTCCAGCGTGAGCATGACTGCCAGCGTCGCCACCAATTGCACGGCGTTGGTGACGATGCCGACGATGGTATCGCTGATCGCTGATTGGGCATTGACGACATCATTGTTGAGCCGGCTGGTTAGTTCTCCCGAACGGGTGTTGGTGAAGAAGCGCAGCGACATCTGCTGCATGTGGTTATACAAGCTGCTGCGCAGATCGTAGATCACGCCTTCGCCGATGCGCGAATTGAGGCGGCGATTGATGACGCCGATAAAGCTACTGATGAGTGGGATCAAGACCAGACCAATTGCCAGCACATTCAGCCGTCCAGCATCGCCGGTGGTTGCCCCCGGTTGTGGGGTGAGGGTGTTGTCGATCAAATCTCGGAAGATCAAAGGCGTCAACAGTCCTAAACCGGAGGTGATCAAGATCAAGATCAGGGAAAAGAATATTTCCCTGCGATACGGGAGCGCATAACTGAGGACACGGCGGACAAGCGGCAAGGTGATGCGCGCTTTTTTATCATCATCACTGCCCGGATAGGCATAACGCCACATATGATTCATTTCGCTTCTCAATCCCTTTTGAATGAATATAAACGGTTTTATGCCCGTGTGGTACCGATAAAAGGGGCAGTTCAACTGCTCGAAACGGTAAAAGCGATCACGTTGCCGACGGGGATACTGTCAATTGCCATTTGCACCGTCCAGTTGCCCGGCAAGATATCGACACTGCTCGACGGCAAGTTGAACCAAATACAATTGCCATTGACCGCAAAGCCGGGCGTCCAATCGTAAAACGCGACCTCGGTGCCTTCGCGCAGCCAACGCGAACTGAGGACATTGGTTGCCAAGATGTTGGAGGCGACGGCGACGACGTAAATATCGGTGACGCCCACGCTAAAACTGGTGGTGGGGTTGACCGCGCAATCATCCGCGCCCACGCTGGTGCTGATCTGCACATTGAGTAGCGCTGGGGCATTGGGATTATTTTGTTGGGGCACCAATGAGGTGGGCGAGGGCGGCAGTAAGGTGCTATCAACGCGCACGCTGCCCCCTCCGAGACTGGCACCGCCGGGAGTGATCAACGGATTGTTAATGACAGGAGGGGCGCTTCCCACGATTTGTATTTGGGCATCGGGGATGGGAGTCCCCCCGATGGGTTGGATGGGGAGCAGTGCCAGCGCGGGCGGTTCCACAAACGGGGTGCCTTGTGCGATCAATGTAGAAACGATGCGGGTGCTTTGTTCGTCGGCATTGCGCACGGCATTGACCGCAAATTCCGCCGTGATGAGCAACCGTTCCGCGCCGACGGTCGCGGTTTGACGGATGTCGGCGATTTGCGTGCGGGCGAGATCGCTTTGCAGATTTTCGGTCTGGAGGTCAGCGGGTGGGGCGAAGAAGTTGCATCCGCTCACCCCAAAGATGAGCGCCAGACACAAATAGAATGCAAGGTGTTTTTTGATCATATCGACACTTTTCTCATTCGTTGGCAGGGACGCCCAACTCGATCACATCTAATGCAAAAGGGAGTTGAGGGGCGAACAGCGTTAGGACAATAGGCGCGAGCGACGCCTGATCAAAATTCGTCACATAAAGACGGTTAGGGGCGGCAAAGGCGACATCACTGGCACCACGAAAGATACCCGCAAGGTATTCTAGCGTGCCGTCACGGATGACCGCTACCCCATTAGTCCCCAGCGTCGCCACATAGAGCGTGCCGTCCGCGCTAACGGTTGCGCCATCAAAACCGGGAGGGCGTTCCACGCCTTCGTGATGATAGAGGCGTTCGGTGGTGTTGTCGGCAAGGCTGACGCGAAAAATTTCGTTCAGTTCGGGGTCGGTGATGATCAGGGCATTGCGGGTGACGTCATATGCCAAACCTGTTAAACCGCGTCGGGGGAGCGTGCTGCCATCGGCAGGGGCGTCGGGCACGGGCGGCACCCACCACACGCTGCCCGCAGTGCCATCGGGGGTAAAGCGCCAAATTTCATTGCGCCCGGGATCGCTGACATAGACATTGCCGGCACTATCGATTTCGATATCGTTGGGGGAGATAAAACCGCGCTCATCATCGATATCGGCGAAGCGTTCGACCCGATCTTCAAAGACGCGCACGACTCGACCGCCTTCATTCCGGGGATCGGCGTCTAACTGATCGACCACCAAGACCGCGCCGTCGGCGGCAATGGCGATGCCGGCGACCGCGCCGATCTCTTCGCGCGTGTTGGGCACTTCCGTCACGGTCAGTCCATCGGGGCTGATCACCCATAAGGCACCATTTTTATAACTGCCGGTATAGATCATGCCGTTTGCTCCCACCGCAACCGCAGCGGGGTAGGCATCATCACCGGGAAGTTGTACGAATTCGCGGACGCTGACATCGGGCACGAGCGCCCCTGCCAAGATACGACCGCCGCTGAACGACTGACGCGCCAAGAGCCATGTGAAGGCGATCATCGCCATGAGGATGCCACCGAACACGAGGAAAAAGACCAGTCGTCGCTGCCATAATGCCAATTTTTGCAAGTTGCGGATCATAAAGGCTTCGAGTCCTTCAAGGTATTGTCGGAATGGGTTGATGTGGTGATCATAGGAGGCTTTGGCGTCTATGAACAGGCTTGCTTCACACCGAGCGTGACTCGCCGCGTAAGCGTTGGGCAATGTCCATCAAGACGCGGGTGGGGGCGATGAGGACGCCAAGCAGCGCCGATGCGGGGGCGCTCACCCATTTGCGGGTGAACACCAACAGGTCATCAAAGTAAATTTGGGACGCCAAGCGTTGCACCAATTGAATGCTAGAGTGTTCTTGATGGAGAATAACGGCATCGCTGACGAAATGAAGTTCCCCGCCAGCATCGCGCAGCCGCTTGCACAGATCATCCTCAGTGAAGTAGAGGCGTAGATTCTCGTCAAAGACGCCAATCGACAGCAGCAAATCGCGGCGGGCGAGGATGCACGAGCCGGGCGCGACCTCGACCGCGCGCGTGGTATCGCGATCCCAATCTTGGTACCACATGATCGCCCGCCGACGATTGCGCCAGTCCGCGAACAGTGCCCCTAAGAAGGTGTAGCCAAGGATCATATCGATGTACTGGGGCAGTTGCGAGCAGGTGCGTTGCAAGCTGTAATCCAGCCCGCGCATTTGGGGGGTGACGCCAGCGATATGGGGGCGCGCTTGCAGGTACGCCAAAAGCGTTTGCAGCATCCCCGTCTGGATGACGGTATCGGGATTGAGGATGAGCGCGAATTCGCCCGTCGCCCGTGCCACACCGATATTGTTGCCGCCGGAAAACCACGTATTGCGCCCCGGTTCGACCACGATCACCGATGGGAATTGTGCCCGTACCATGCCCGCGCTCTCATCTTTAGAGGCATTGTCCACGACCACGACTTCAACAGTCAGATCGCCCTGTTCGCGAAAGATCGATTCCAGCGTGCGACGCAGGGGATCGCGGGTGTTATAGTTGACGATCACAATGGACAAAATAGGCATACAAGGCTCGCGCAGTGGACTCATCATCCCGCCATTTTACAGGCTGAAGGGGTGGTTTTCCATGCACTTTGCCTTGCGGTGCCGCCGATAGGGGGCTAAAGGTCAAGGGTGGGGCGGGGCAAGCAATCATGACGTGGGCGCGCGCCTTAGCCCAGCCCGGCGATCAGCGCTTCCAGCCGATCCACCCGTTGCGCGTAGGTGTGGTGGGTCACGGTATAGGCGCGGGCGCGCTCGGCAGCGGCGGTGCGCTCGGCGTCATGCCCCAAATAGTATGTCACCTTTGCCCGCAGATCGTCTACATCGCGATAGGTCAGCAGCATCGGCTGACCGTCAATTTCGGGGAACCATTGGCGCACGCCCGGCAGGTCTTCAGTCAGTTGGAAGATGCCCGCCCCCGCGACCTCGAACAAGCGCATGTTTCCCCCATAGTGCATGAAGTCGCCATGCGTGTTCACACAAATTTTGGCGGCGGATAAGATGCGCTGCATTTCTTCGCCCAGCGCCGCGCCGCGCACAAACGGGCGCAAACTGGCGGGGACATCATGCACGCTCCAAATACCCAAATCAAAGTCGCGCAACGCCTCTAACGCTTGCACGCGACGGCTGTACAGATGATCGGGCACGAGCGTGCCGACAAAGGCGATATCACAGGCATAGCGGCGGCGTTCCTCGTCGGTCAAGGCGTAGGGCTTGTGAAAATCAGGATCGCAGCCAGATATCGGTAGGCATTCCATATGCTTTGCCCCCAGTTCCAGCCATTGGATGCCGTGATAATAATCGTTCGCCAGCACCAAATCGTAGAGCCGTCCAGCGGCGCGGTCGATGGCATGGGTGAACACAATCGGGGAGGTGCCGCACGCATAGATTAGTTTGCAGCCGAGTTCTTGCTTGATCGTCGCCAGTGTGGTGGGCAAGATGACGGTGTTATCGCCCACCATCCATAAGAGGTCAGGGCGGAAGGCGCGTGCTTTTTCGAGTAAGCGCTGATTGCGGGTGAGGATCGATGGGTTCATCTGGGGTGGGAGGCGATTGAGCGCGGCATTGATCAGCTTGTCGGGCGTGATGCGATTGCTGAATTTCTTGGTTTTGATGCCCGGATTGTTGCGAAAAAACACGTCTAGCACATGCCCGCGTTGACGTAAGGCGCGCTCGTAAAAATGTTGCGAGGTGCTGGACGGAAACAAGGGCGGGAGGCTGCCGGGGGATGTTGCGGCGACTTCGGCATGCAAGACTTCGGGATGATGCAAGGACGCCACAAACAAAATACGCATAAAACCACCTTAGCACAGGAACGATTCGGCGGGCGTTTGGGGGCACAAGGACGCCACCTCATTACACAAGATCAGATGATGATCAGCAGGGACAAGATTATGACAGATGATTATGCCAGCGTTTTGAGCGATCCCACAGTGCAGGGTGTGATTTTGGCGATGCCGCGTTTGGACACGACCGAGCCGCTGCGGACGGAATGCGCGCATTTTGTGGCGTATGTCCACCCGTTTGCCCCCGACTTGAATACCAAACCCCTATTCTTTCGGTCGTAGCATCCCGCGATAGATGCCCGGATCGGAGTCGGGGATCAGGACGGCACCGACGCAGGTCGCGTAAAAGTCAATCGGTCCCACCCCGCCGATCACAGCATAGCCATAGCCTTGGGAGCGCATATCGTGGAGACACGCCAGCAATAGTGCCTTGCCGACCCCTTTGCCCCGCATCGACTCATTGACGCCGGTCGGACCGAAAAAGCCGCGTTGGGTGGCGTCATAGCATCCAAACCCGACACACAGCCCATCGTCGGTAGCGACCCAACACGAGATCGGGCGGTTGCTGTAGGCGATCTCGGTCTCGCTGACCCAAAATTCGCCAAAGGTTGCGCGCACCCACGCGAGGACGACATGTCTTTCGGGCGCAAGCGCGCGCCGAATATCGATGCCCTCGGCAGCAAGCTTCTGATAAACGGGTTGGGCATCGGGCAGCGCGTAGAGTTTGACGAGCATATCAGGCATGAGAAGAATCCTTTGAGAGAAGCGCTTAAAAGATAAAACGAGTAGCCAAGATTAAAGCGCAGATCACGCTTTTTGAGCGAGATCGCGCAACAGTATCCGCGCCGCTGCCCGACCCGAAAGCGTCACCATCGGCACGCCGCCGCCCGGATGTGCCGTCCCCCCGGCGAAATACAAGCCGTTCACATCGGCGGCGCGGTTGTGAGGGCGATTGAGCGCCGACAACCGGTTATTGGAGCCTGTGCCATACAGGGCACCACGTCGTGCCCCGGTCAAGCGTTGCAGGTCGAGCGGCGTGAGCATCTGTTCGGTGACGATATGCCCGCCTACATCGAACCCGAACGCCGCCATCTGTGCCAGCACACGGTCACGATAGTCCGCCGCTTGCGTCGTCCAATCGTAATGATCCCCCAACGGCGGGGCATTGACCAGCACGAACCAGTTTTCACAGCCCGGCGGCGCATGATCGGCGTCGGTCTTGGATGTGATCGACACATAGACGGTCGGGTCATCGGGGGGGATGCCGCGCCGGAAAATATCGTCAAATTCGCGCGGGTAGTCTTTGCTGAACAGGATATTGTGGTGGGCAAGGCGGGGGTATGTTTTGTCCACGCCCAGTAGCAAGATGAATCCCGAACAGGAGGGTTCCATTTTTAGCAAACGGGGCAAGGCACGCCCCCGCACCGCGTCATCATTGATCAAGCGCTCGTAGACGGTCGCCACATCGACATTGGCGATCACGGCGCGGGCGGGGACGGGCGTGCCATCGCCTAGGGTGACACCCGTCACGCGGCGATCTTGAAGGCGGATGCCGGCGACTGGACAATTAAGGTGAATCTCGACGCCAAGCTCTTCGGCGAGGCGCTGTAGGGCGCGGGCGATGCTGTAGATGCCGCCTTGTGGGTACCACACTCCGCCCGTCAGTTCGACATGGGCGATCACATTGAGGGTGGCGGGGGCGAGATAGGGACTCGCCCCGACATAGGTGGCGAAGCGACCGAGCAATTGGCGCAGATGGGGCGACTTCACAAAACTGCGAATAGCACCGTCCATCGTGCGCAGTGGATCGACCGATGGGATATCACGCAGGGGGGTGCTAAGCAATTTCCACAACGAGGGCGGTTCGCCATAGATGAACTTTTCGCCCGTGATGCGGTGGATGCGGGCGGCATAGGCGAGATAGCCCAGATAGCCTTCGACATCGGCTTCGCTGAGCGCGGCGACTTGTTGCAGCATCGTCGCGAGGTCGCGCGTGACATCAAAGACGGTGCCATCGGGGTAAAAATAGCGCGTCAGCGGATCGACCGGCAGCAGCGTGAGGTAGTCTTCGAGCCGTTTCCCAGCCGATTGAAACAATGCCTCAAACACAGGGCGCATGGTGATGACCGACGGTCCGGTATCCCACCGAAAGCCGGATGCGGTGATCTCGCTCATCTTGCCGCCGACCTGCGCGCCTTGCTCATAGATCACGACCCGTTCGCCCGCCGCCGCTAACGTGATCGCCGCGCTGAGTCCGCCGATGCCCGCGCCAATGATGAGGATAGGATCAGATTTGCCCATGAGACCATCCCATTTTGTTGAAAAACACGGGCAACTTGTTGAAAAACACGGGCAACCACATTGGGTTGCCCCTACGAGACGCGCTGTTGTAGGGGCGACCCCATGGGGTCGCCCGCTGATTCAAACCCTTTTTCAACAGATTCCTCTTGGGCATTCGTGCGCTGGGCGGAAG
>JBBRTY010000030.1:0-28143 GCA_038248285.1 Aggregatilineales bacterium | reverse complement strand
TGGACTGCGCCCATATTATGACTGACAAACAAAACTGTGCGTCCTTCACTCGCGACACTACTCATCTTATTGAGACAACGTTTCTGGAATTGGGCATCCCCCACCGCCAGCACTTCGTCAACGATCAAAATGTCCGGTTCGAGATGCGCCGCAACGGCAAAGCCAAGACGCAGCCCCATGCCGCTAGAGTAATGTTTGACAGGGGTCTCGATAAATTTCTCGATCCCGGCAAAATCAACAATCTCGTCAAATTTAAGATCGATATCGTTCCGTGACATTCCCAGAATAGAACCATTCAGGTAGATATTCTCGCGCCCGGTTAGTTCAGGGTGAAATCCAGTGCCGACTTCAAGCAAAGCGCCTACCCGCCCAGTGACTTCTGCATATCCTTCGCTCGGCTCGGTGATCTGTGAAAGAATCTTGAGCAAAGTGCTTTTACCTGCACCATTATGCCCGATGATACCGACCACTTCACCATGCTTGACATCAAAACTGACATCACGAAGTGCCCAAAAAGATTCGCGGAAACTCACCGCGGATTGCCCCTTAAGGACGCTACTCACTCGTCGAAATGGCTGCAACAAAGTATCGGTTAGGGTCTCGCGGAAGGTTTTATAGCTAGATTTGCGCATTCCGATTTGATAATGCTTCCCAATACCGGCCACTTTAACGGCAATATCTGACACGTTGTTTCAACCCTCAAACTACGTCGGCGAAAGACTTTTCCATGCGGCGGAAGTAAAACAAACCCGTCACGAACAACACCAGCGCGACCGCCGCCGAGATCAGGATGGTCGGACCCGGTGCGGTATCCGTGCCCAACAGCGCCCAGCGAAAGCCCTCCACCACCCCCGTCATCGGGTTAAGGGCGTAGAGCGCGCGCAAAATATCATTTTCGATGAGGCTACTTGGGTAGGCAATCGGGGTGATGAACAACCAAAATTGCGTCAAAAATGGCACCACATAGCGCACATCACGAAATTGGACGTTCATCGCCGATAACCACAGCCCCACACCCAACGAGGTGATGAATGCCAAAAGCAAAAAGAGCGGCAAAAAGATCACGTTGACGGTGGGCGTAATGCCGTAGAACAGCATCAAGCCGATCAGCACCACGAATGCCAGTACAAAATCGACCCCGCCCGAAAAAATTGTCGCGATGGGGATGACCAAGCGCGGGAAATAGATTTTTTTGATAAGGTTGGAACTGCCCACCAAACTGTTGGCAGATAACGTCAGCCCATTGGCGAAAAATGTCCATGGGACGAGGGCAGCATAGCTAAAGATCGGGTACGGCAGTCCATCTGAAGGGATCGCCGCTAAGCCGCCGAAAAACAAGGTGAAGACGACCATCGTCATGAACGGTTGAATGATCGCCCATGCCGCGCCGATCACGGTTTGTTTGTAACGCACCTTGATATCACGCATCGTGAGGAAGTAAAGCAATTCACGATAGCGCCATAACTCCCCTAGTTTAAGAGAGACCCATCCATGTGAGGGTTGAATACGGGTGATCGGGCGTTCTACCTCGGCGAGGGCTGTGTTTGATTTGGTTATTGCCATCTCTCAATCCCGCTACTCTGGGTCGTCTTTTGTGATAAACGAGATAAAAATTAACACGAAAGTACACTTAAATTCAGAAAAAGAGTATACCCGCTTGCGATGTTCATGTCCAGACGATCCTTAAGCGGTTGAACATGTTACAATAGACTTGATCAGCAGCACCCAAGAGGGAATCATGCCTTCCGAGCGGTTCATCAACGCCACTATCCGCATAGAACACCATCTTTTACTCCTGCTGGCACGGACGCGGAGTGTTTCGGATGACGCCTGCGCCACCGTCGTGCGCATCATCGACGAACCGACTTTCGATTGGGACTTCCTCATTGCCGCGGCGACGGAACACGGGGTCATGATCATGGTCTATGCGCAATTGCGACGCATCGTTCCCAATAAGATCACCCCTGCGCTGCGCGATAAAATTCAATCGATGGTCACGCGCTCGGCACTGCATAATCTGGAGCTGACCAGAGAATTACTCTCTTTACAAACCCAACTGAGCGCCCAAAACATCAAAATGATGCCCTACAAAGGGTTATCGCTGGCGACTCTTGCATATGGCGGTGTGGGGATGCGCCAATTTAGCGATATTGATATGCTCGTGTCGCCGGCTGATTTGCGCCGGTCGAAAGACCTGATCGTCACGACTGGATACTATCCGGTAGTCAGTGCCGAACATCGCGCGTATCAAAAAGAGGATGAGGATCGTTCCTATCAAGGCTATGACCTGGTGCGCAACGATCACCGCGTTGTGATCGATCTGCAAGAACGTTTTGGGGTGCGCTTTTCCTCCTTCAGCCTCACCTTTGATGAGATGTGGGAACGTCGCCAACAGATCACCTTGGGCGCACAGCAAGTGCCAACATTATCCTACGAAGATTATCTGTTGGTGCTGTGTGCGCACGGTACCCAACACCGCTGGCAACGCCTCAAGTGGGTGTGCGACATCTCGGAACTGGTGCAAAACGCGCCCCAGTTGGATTGGCAGGATGTTTTTCGGCGGGCACATACGATGCAAACGGAACGCATGCTGATGGTCGGCTTGCTGATCGCCCACGAATCTTTAGACCTCCCCCTCCCCGACTCCGTGTTGGCGCGCATCCAAGCGGATGACACCACTCAACGCCTTGCCCTGTACGTCTATCAATGGATGTTTCGAGAAGTCAACGGTTTCAAGGATTTGGTCATCCGCGCGATTTTTGACTATAGTTTCGATCTGAAAATGCGCCCTCAACTGAAAAACAAAGTCTCTTGCGCCCTCTTTTTGACACGGCGGCGCTTGCTCCCGCGTGAACACGATGTGGAATAATTATCGCGTTTAGCACTCCTCGTAAACTAGAGAGCGTTCAATCTGACTATGGAAAATGTCGCAAGCGAAATCCTTATCATTTTGGTGTTGATCCTCGCCAATGGCTTTTTTGCGGCTTCCGAAATCGCCATCGTCTCGGCACGACGCGGGCGGTTAGAAGCCAAAGCGCACCAAGGCAATGAAGGGGCGAAGATCGCCTTGCATCTTTCGGAAAAACCCGACCGCTTCTTGGCAACGGTGCAAGTAGGGATCACGCTCATCGGCACCTTCAGCGCGGCATTCGGTGGGGCACGCATCGCCGACTCTCTAGCGGTTCCTATCAGCACTATTCCGGCGCTCGCGCCCTATGCCGAAACCCTTGCGCTGACCTTGGTCGTCATTGTGATCACCTATTTGTCATTGGTGCTGGGGGAGCTGGTCCCTAAGCGTTTAGCGCTGCGCAGCGCCGAACAATTCGCCAGTTTTGCTGCGCCCATTATGAATACCCTGTCATGGGTGCTGCGCCCGCTGGTCGCGTTGTTGTCGGTATCGGTCAGTTTCATCGTCCGCCTATTTGGGAAAGCTCCAGAAGAAAACAGCGGTGTGACCGAAGAAGATATCGTCTATATGGTGCGCGCGGGTGAAGTGACCGGCGGGGTCGAAACCGCCGAAGCCGAACTCATCCAGAGGGTATTTCAATTCGCCGATATGCCCATCCGCGCTATCATGACCCCGCGCCCAGATATCACCTCGATCCCCTCTACCTTGCCGCTTAACGAGATCGCCACTATCTTTCATGATTCCGGCTTCACCCGCATCCCCGTGTATGAGCATAGCCCAGACAATATCATCGGCATTTTGAACGCCAAAGATTTGCTCAAAATCCTGATCGAGCAGCACCCGTTTCAGATTAAGACGGTGATGCGCTCCCCCGAATTTGTCGTTGAGGGCGAACGAATCGGGATTGCTCTGGCGCGCTTTCGCGGGGCAGGCACCCATCTTGGCTTGGTGATCGACGAATACGGGCAAGTTGTCGGCTTGGTGACGCTTGAAGACATCCTTGAGGAATTGGTGGGCGAAATTCGCGATGAATACGACGCCGAAACCCACGAAGCAATCTTGCAACGGGCGGATGGCAGTTGGCTGGTGGAAGGCGGAGAAGCTTACGACAAGGTGGTCAGTGTCATCGGCTTGCCCAAACGCGAAGAAGACGAAGAAGGGGACTTCACTACATTGGCGGGGATGATCATCGCACGCCTTAACCGTATCCCTAGCAGTGGGGATATTGTCACGATCCCCGGTTTTACGCTGGAAGTAGTCGATATGGATGGGCGGCGTGTCGATAAGGTTTTGGTGACACCGCAACCGAAAGAGTCCAATAAGGCGACGAAAAGCGGTAAAATAGAGCCTGTCGAACCTGACTCTAACGAACCGGAACCACCGGCAAGTGAGACCCCCTAACCCTACACGAGGAATAGTGATGCAAAACTTGAACAGCACCTACCCGGTCTTGATGATGGACAAAGCGCTTATTCCGGCAGCACGCGATTTTTACGTGCGTTATTTCGGTTTTGAAGTCACCTTCAATTCGGATTGGTATGTCAGTTTGGAAATGCCGGGGCACGCCAATGCCTATGAACTGGCATTGGTCGATTACACCCACGAGACTGTCCCCGCGCCGTTTCGCAAGCCGGTACAAGGACTCATCATCAATTTTGAAATCAGCGATGTCGATGATGCCTATCAACGTATTGCCATTGATGGCGGTCTGGCATTGGTGCAAGAACTACGAAGTGAGGAATTTGGGCAACGGCATTTCATGGTGGCGGATCCTGCGGGCGTGGTGATCGACGTGATCACGCTGATCCCCTATGGCGACTCGTTTGCGGAAACCTATGGGATGGACGACTAAGCGTCTAGACAACCCCGATAAACTCGATCTCGGTCTCTAGCCAAACCCCAACCTGATCGAACACGACCCGCTGGACGTGTTCGATCAGTGCGGCATAATCGCGCGCGGTCGCTTTACCGGTATTGATGAAGAAATTGGCATGAACGGGCGAAACCATCGCCCCGCCGCGCGTCACCCCTTTTAAGCTACATACTTCGATCAGCCGTCCCGCATAATCACCGGGCGGATTCTTGAAGGTGCTGCCGAGGCTGGCACCTTGTGGTTGCGTGCGTTTGCGGTGGGCGATGTTGTTTTCGATGCGCGCCTGAATCGCCACCGGATCATCACGGGTGAGCGCTATGTTCGCCTCCATCACCAAGAAGCGCCGATCCGCCCGATGTCTGAGCGCCGAAGTGCGATAATCATAGGCAAGTTCAGCACAAGAGAGGGTGCGCATACCCGCTGCATTGATGATTTGCGCTGTCAGCAGTCCATGTGCCATATCCCCACCATGTGCCCCGGCGTTGTTGACGACCGCCCCGCCGAGCGTGCCCGGCACACTCACCGCCCACTCAAACCCGCTAAGCCCGCGCGTAGCACATTTGCGGGCGAGTGTCGTCAACGCGGTGCCGCTGGTCGCGGTCACAGTCGCGGGCGCATCGTCTTCTGGAAAAGTGATTGTGCTGAGGTGATTGATCACGACCAACCCCCGCACCCCGGCATCACTGACTAAAACATTGGCACCGCCCCCCAAAATGCGCACAGGGACACCCGCCGACCATGCCCGCCGCACGACCGCGATCAGTTGTTCCCGCCCCCCTGCATGATCCTCTGAATCGCGCGCGATATACAAAAACTGTGCCGCCCCGCCCAAGCGGGCAGCCGTATACTTGGCGAGTGGTTCTTCACGCAAGACGGGGAAATCATCGAACAGGTTCAACGGGGCGGTCATGAGATCGCAGATCTCTGTTTGAGATACGCCCGCCCGATTTGAGGGGCATCGCCCGCGCTCAAAATGAGGATTGCCGCTGGAGCCTCGACCCCACGCAATAACATGCTCACCGCGTTATCGAATGACGGGACGAAGCGCGCATCAGAGTGGCGCAAGGCACCTGCGATGCTGATGCCATCAATGCCGGGGATTGCCTCCTCGCGGGCGGCATACACGGGCGTCACCAGCACATGATCGCAATCGTCAAAAGCGCTCGCGAAATCTTCCCACAAAGCTTGGGTACGGCTAAAAGTATGGGGTTGCCACACCACCCAGATCGCGCGACCAGGATAGCGACTGCGTGCCGCTTGCAGCACTGCCCGAATTTTGATCGGGTGGTGGGCGTAGTCGTCGATCACCGCCACGCCGCCGACCTCCCCCATCAGCTCAAAGCGGCGAGCTGTCCCCTTAAAGGTCGCCAGTGCCGCCAGCGCGGGCGCAAAATCGGTGATGCCCAAGATTGACAACGCCGTCAGCGCGTTCGCCGCATTGAAAATGTTGTGCGTCCCTGGAATCGCCAGTTGCACCGAGAGCGGTTCATCATCAGCATTCAGCCGCAGTCGAAAATGGGTCACGTCTGGCTCGGCACGCACCTCCATAATCCGCACTTCATCTTGGGCGGCGCTGCTCACCCGCAAACTAAACTGGCTTTTGGCGTTGGGCTGCCCCGCCCCAAACGAATCGGACAAGGCGCGGGCATGACGGTCGCCCCCCGTCACAATGAGCGTTCCCCGCGCGGTGATGCGATCCGCAAACCGTCGAAAACTGGCGATCATATCGGCTTCGGTGGGGAAAAAATCAGGGTGATCCCAGACAATGTTGGTGATGATGGCAATATCGGGCGCTAAACCGAGGAACATATTGTCGTATTCGTCGGCTTCGATCACGAATTCCTGTCCCTTTCCTACCCCGCCATTTTTACCCGTCTTGGGCAATACCCCCCCGATGATATAGGACGGATCCCGCCCCAATGCCATCAGCATATGCGCGATCATGACGGTGGTGGTGGTCTTCCCCGCTGCGCCTGCCACCGCGATCACCCGCTTGCCTGCGGTTAAGTCCGCCAAAATATCCGACCGTTTATAGACAGGGATGCCCGCTGCCCGTGCCGCAACGACTTCGACATGATCATTTGCAGCTGCCGAGGTGACGATCACGGCTTGCGCGCCAATGACATTGATCGCATCATGCCCGATAATGACGGCGGCACCTTCGTAGACAAGCCACGCGATGATGTCGCTACGGAGCCGCTCGCTCCCCGTAACGCGATAGCCCATGCCCAGCAATACCCGCGCGATGGCACTCATGCCCGCGCCACCAATGCCGATCAAATGAATCAAGGAACCCAGAGGCGGTAATGTCATCAAGCGATATCCGTAATATGCAATAAAAACTCCATGATATATCACTTGTCCTATTATCGGAACTAGCCATCTGGCTTAAAATTACAAAAAACTGTCGTCACTGCTCAGGCTGGAGAATTTTACGCGCTAAACGGGCGGGTATACGATGGCGCGCCGTATGTCCGCCCTTTTGCCCAACGACCCTTAAGCCTACAGTTTGATCATGCGGTGCGCCACCCGAAGCTGCCGCGAGAATGTCGGGATAGCATCAAGGATATTTTTATAGTTGCCCTCCTCGACCTCGCGCAGATAGCGCCGATACACCGTGATCGCGGCGGGCAGCACTTCTAACCCAGTGACGCGGCGCTCCATCAAGATAAAAGCGTCTGCTTCTTTGCGATTATAGTGATCTTCCAAAAACATGGCGACGGCGCTGGCAACGAACAAATAGGTGAATTGTTCCGCCCAGGTCGGGTTCATGCTCATGAATTGATCGGTCAGTGGCAACGGTTTTTTACCTTCTAGGGAAATTTCACTTTCGTGTTCCCGTAAAAAGTTCAACATCATCATGTGCCCGGTGGATGCCAAGAGCGCGCGGTAGATATGCGCCGGGTCTTCGTTGAAGGGCCACGGTGGGCTTTCGCCCCACGCGATGCGGGGCGGCACAATACAGATGTACTCCCCACCAAACTTGAGCGCCAGTTCCCGCTCGGTAGGATACGAAATATTGGGGATGAAGGTTAGCCGTTCTGGGAAATCCCCCAAAAACTTGCTGAGAAAGGGCTTAAACTGCACCGCTCCAAACATCTGCGTTGCCTCTTCGGTCGCCCGCATCCACGAGTCCGCATCGCTTTGCCACCACGCAATCACGCCCGAAGTTTGATAAAAGTCAACCAAATGGGCAGCCCAATCCGGCGGAAGCCATGCCGGCGCTTTAGTCGTCAACTTGCCCTCGTCCAAACGCACCAGCAGCGCCAGCGTGTAGATGGCTTCTAAGGGTGCCCCTTTTGCGAGCAACATTTCTAAATCAAGCACGGCAGGATGCTGGCTGTGTTCGGCAAGGTTTTTGCGCGTCATGCGCGCGTGAATGTGGGTGCCATGCGGTCGTTTGGCTTGCACGGTATCGGGGAAACTCGTCAACGCCAACACAGCGGAGATGAGCCGCACCCGATCATCTAGTTTTACGGTCACATCAGTGGACATGGTCATGGTCATCGCGATTCAAAACTCTTTCCGACGTGCGGTGTTATTGTAGACTGGATAACATCCTTTTATTCTAACCTAAGCACGGAACTGATACCACACAACCTATGCGAGTCGCATTATTTACCGAAACGTTTTTGCCCAAAGTTGACGGAATCGTCACGGTCGTGTGCTTGCTCTTAGATCATTTAGAGAAGCGCGGGATCGAATCGACGATTGTCGCGCCCAAAATGGGAGTCGAAAAGTATCGCAGCACTTCGGTAATCGGGGTGCCGGGGGTGAAGTTACCGCTCTATCCAGAGTTACGAGTCGGTCCCCCTACACTTTCGACCTATCAGCAGTTACGCGCTTTTCAGCCGGACATCGCTCACTTCATCCACCCCGCCTTGATCGGAATTCCCGGCATGTTGATGGCACGGTCGATGGGTATTCCTACCGTTGCCTCGTTCCATCTCGATTTCGCACGACTGGCGCATCATTTCAATCTCGGTTTTATGGAACCCGTCACCGATTTATTGACCAAAACCGTCTTCAACGCGGCGGATCGCTCGCTGGCACCGTCCAAGCGCATCCAAAGGGATATGCAGCGCATCGGTATTCGCAATGTCGGCTTGTGGGGGCGCGGCGTCGATGCCGAAAAATTTAACCCGCGCTATCAATCAGCGGCAATGCGCGAGGCGATGAGCGACGGACACCCCGAAGACACGTTGCTCCTATATGTCGGGCGGGTCTCTAGCGAAAAACAACTCGATCAACTGCGCCCGATCCTAGAAACCGTCCCCGGCACCCGCTTGGCAGTCATCGGTGATGGACCAGCGCGGGGCGACATGGAGACTTATTTTTCAGGCACCCCCACCAAGTTTATGGGCTACATGAAGGGCGAGGCGCTGTCCGCCGCTTACGCCAGCGCCGATATGTTCGTCTTCCCATCGGCAATGGAGACCTTCGGGCTAGTCGTGGTCGAAGCGATGGCGGCGGGCTTGCCGGTAGTCGCGTCGCGCGTGGGCGGCATCCCCGATGTAGTGGACATTGGCGTCAACGGCTACACCTTCGAGGTCAACGATATCGCCGGCATGATCGACGGCGTGCGCCAGATCGCCACCAACCGCGCGCGCATCACGCAGATGGGGCAAGCCGCGCGGGCGTTTGCCGAATCGCAATCATGGGATACGATGATGGACGAAGTGGTCGATCTGTACGTCACGATGATCGCCGAAGCCACGGGCGAACAGGCTGCCGTCAGCGCGGCATGAGGCATTTTCGCTAGGGGTGCCCTGACGTGCGCGCCCCTACAAATCCAATCTAGCTAGGGTGAGGATCAACGCCGATGCGCAAATTATGGATCGTTTTGCTGATGATGGCGCTTACGCTCAGCGCGCCGCTTAGCCTTAGCGCTCAATCCCCGGATAGCGATGGTGATGGCGTACCGGACAATGCCGATCTTTGCTACCAAGTGCCAGGCACCGCTGAATTCTATGGCTGCACTGCCGAGACTCTGCCTGATCTGGATGGCGACCTCGTACCGGATGCGCTCGACACCTGTATCGCCGAAACCGGACTTGCCGATAATTTCGGCTGCCCCGCTGGAACCACTCCCGATTTGGATCGCGATGGCGTCGCCGATAGTGTCGATCAATGCCGTTACGAATTCTCCCAAACGCCGGACGGCTGCCCCCCGGATGCCGATGGGGATCTCGTCCCCGACTTTGCCGATGGCTGCCCCGATGCCCCGGGACTGCAAGAAAATGCGGGGTGCGCTATCAACTCGTCGCCCATCGATAGCGACGGCGATACCCTGCCCGATATTTACGACTCGTGCCCCGACCAAGCGGGTGCCGCCGATTTAGGGGGCTGTCTGGATGGCGACGGCGACAGTACCCCCGATTTGCTGGATCAATGTCCCGATCAAGCCGGCGAAGTCGCCTTATTTGGCTGTTCTCCAATGCTGACCACCACCTTACCCGCGACATTGGCACCGATCACACCAACGAACGCCGCCCAAATTGCCGAAGTCGCGCGGTTGATGGTCGGCTTGCCTCGGATGGCGGTCGCCAGTGATGGCACGCTCGCCGTGCGCGCCTCCGACGATTTACTCATTTATGACCTGAACACCCCCATGCTGGCACCCCGCGCCACCGTCAACACGGGTTGGAGCGGCTATGCGGTCGCAGCGGGGATTGGGGCGATTGCCACTTATGAACTGCCCGCCGATTTCGCTCAACTACCCTATGTGCAAGTCCGCACCAGCGCGACCGGCGAGGCAGTCGCCCGCATCGACGCGACGGCTGCCCCCGGCGGTGAAGCGTTGGCGATCAGTGAGATGCGTTTTCACCCCACCCTGCCCCTGCTGGCACTGGCGCAAACCCCGATCAGCGGCGTCTCTGCCAGCATCCCTGCCCCCATCTTGCTATGGGATGTGGCTGCCAACCAAGCGCTCGGCAGTTTGACCACCCCCGACGGCGCAACCCATCTGGCATTTAGCGGCGATGGGGTGCGCCTCGCGGGGGATTATGCCGAAAACGGACTGATCCAAGTGGGTGTCTGGGATGTCGGCACGCAAACACAGATCGCCACCGTCAATACTGAGATCGCACTGCATTTTATGGGGACGCCAATGGCGCTCAATGGGGATGGCACCTTGCTGGCGGTGGGCGATCCCAATGGTGTCGTCAGCGTCTGGCTGTTGACTCCTAATGGGGCGCAGCGCTTGGCAGCACTCCCGCTCTTTGACCGCGCCGCCGACGAACTGGTCACGGCGATCACCTTTAGTCCCGATGGCGCGCTCATCGCGGTGGCGGGCGGGGTGCCTTTTAGCGGAGGACTAACTGGGGAGGAAATTTTCCCGATCCGGCTGATCGATGTGAACGGCGCGGCAGTGATCGGCACAGTCGGTGTGCATGAAACGCTGGTGCGCGATTTGCAGTTCAGCGCCGATGGACGCCTTTTGATTTCGGTTGGGGATAGCAGCGTGCGCTTTTGGGGTGTGGGGGGTTAACCGCTCCATTCAGCGGTATCGAGCAGGATCGTCGTCGGTCCGTCATTGTGGATTTCGACCTGCATCATCGCGCCGAATCGCCCCTGTTCGATGCGGGTGATCCCCTCGACACGCAAACGTTCGGCGTAATGATCCACGAGAGGCGAGGCGATATCAGGTGGGGCGGCATCCAAAAAACTGGGACGCCGCCCTTTGCGGGTGTCGGCGTAGAGGGTAAATTGCGAGATGACCAACACGCCGCCGCCCACCTCCAACACCGAGTGATTCATCTTGCCCTGCGCATCCTCAAACACGCGCAGATGAGCGGTCTTGCGGGCGAGCAATTCCGCTTCGGCGACGGTATCCCCTTGGGTGACCCCCACCAACGCCACAAAACCTTGATCCACCGAACCGATGGTCTCCCCAGCGACGCGGACACTACCGCGACTGACCCGTTGCAACAAGACGCGCATCCGCTAAACCATATCCGCGCCCGCAGTGGGCGGCTCGTCGTAAATACCCTCGCCTTTTTGCAAGGTGAGCAGGTGCAGATGCCAGTGATTTAAGAAATATTCTTGCATTGCCCGTTCCACCGTCAGATATTCGCCAATCGTCGGGTGATAGACCAACTTGGTGAACTTATCCATCGGCAGGCGCACAATGAAGTCGGTAATCGTCTTTTCATTTTTTCGGATATCAACAAGAGTCGTGGGGATCAGGCGCTTACGGAAATAGTGCGCTGTCCGGTTATTGATCCAATTGAGCGTCGCCTCAGACACCGCCGGACGAAAACCAAGGAGCGACACCTTAATCAGCAGCAACGCCAAGTTATCCGAATTGTGCAGATGCGCCAGCATTGCTGCCAACGTCCAGCCATGATAACGGGGTTCGTACCAGCGATCTTGGGGCACCGATTGGGCGATATCGAGTACCACTTGGCGCACCCACTGAATATCTTCCACCAGCGCGCGGCGTTCGGCTTCACCATCTAAGTAACGGAGAGGCGGTGGGGTTCCTGCATCTCGATTCATCATCAGTATCCCTATTCTATCGTATGGGTTGATCTTACGGCGTTCGGGGCGTGGCGTCAACTTTGTGGCGGGGCGTAGGGCGCAAAAAAACGAGATTCTATTGAAAAAGCGTTTTGCGGACAGCGGACGCGCCGTTGCGCGTCCCTTCAACGCCATCTAACTTCACCCGTGTCTTGAATGCCGCCAATGCCGCCTTGTCCGTTTCCTTCATGTCCGCTGTAATTGGGTGACTATCATCCATCACAAAGCATAAGCGCGGGATCGACATACCGTCGCGGGTGACAGCTTGCGCCCAATCATATTCCATCTCGGTGATGCTCTTGCCGCCATAGCCCGGGGGGCACCAACCGTAACGATGAGCATAAATGCCGATGAAGGCTTCTGCTTCTTCCACTTGGCGCTTACACAGATCGACCGGATTGGCACCTGTCACCGCCCAATATTCCATGCCGACGGGCTGCAACCTTAGGGTATTTAATACCTCCGCCACCGCGTTTCGGTGTTCGGGCAGGTCAAAGCTGGTGCTGCTGATGAAAACATCTAGGCGTTCTTTAGACGACATGGCGGTTGTCCTATGGAAAGTGGATTGAATGCGATTAATATAACGCAGATCAGGGTGGGAACCCAAGGGATATCAATAGACACCCCCCCCATCCCAAAATTGACCAACCGCCGCCCCGTGCGCTACACTGAAGCCACTTGCCGATCATCACGAGTTTGCCCTATGACCCCCATCCCCCTAGCCGACCTGATCACCGCCCTACCCGCCGGCTCGACCCTGACGGGCGACCCCGCCACGCCCATCAGCGCCCCCGTCGTCGAGTCCGATACAGATTAGCTGCCCGGGGGCGTCTTTGTAGCGCGGCGTGGGCTGACCACCGACGGGCATACCTTCATCGGGCGGGCAATCGCGCGGGGAGCCGCCGCCATCGTCGGGGAACGCCCCTTTGTCGAAGTCGCCCCCCTGCCCGTGCCCTATCTGCAAGTCGCCGACAGCACCGCCGCCGTCGGGTATCTGGCAGCGGGCTATCACCGCCACCCATCACGCCGCCTCACGGTGATCGGCGTGACGGGTACCGACGGCAAAACCACCACCAGCACCATCCTGCACACCATTTTGCAACGGGCGACGGGCGGCAAAACCGGACTCATCAGCACCGTTAGCGCGGTCATCGGGGATGAAACACTCGACACCGGCTTGCATGTCACTACGCCGGGTGCGCCCCTGATTCAAGCGTTGCTGGCGCGCATGGTCGCCGCTGGCTTGACCCACGTCATCCTAGAAATGACCAGTCACGGCTTGGCACAAGGGCGCTTAAATAGCGTCGATATTGATATCGCCGTGCTGACCAACCTCACCCACGAGCATCTCGATTATCACGGCTCCTTTGACGCCTACCGCGCCGCCAAAGGGCGCATGTTCGCCATGTTGAGCATCGCCGCCCGCAAGCCCAACATGCCCAAAATCGCGATCCTGAACGCCGACGACGCCAATGCCGAATATTTCGCGGCGTTCCCGGCGGATCGTCATTTGACGTATGCGCTGGATCGTCCCGCCGATGTGCGCGGCACCGATATCGTGCATCGCCCCGGTTATACCCAATTTAGGGCGGCGGGCGATCTATTTCATCTGCCTCTAGTCGGCGTCTACAACGTGCGCAATGCGTTAGCGGCGATCACGGCAGCGCGGGCGCTCGGCATTGACACCGAAACCCTGCAAGCGGGGATCGTAAACATGCCCGTCATTCCCGGACGCATGGAACGAATCGACGATGGGCAAGCCTATACCGCGCTGGTCGATTTTGCCCACACGCCCAATGCGCTCGAAAACGCCTTGCGCGCCGCCCGTGATCTGGCGGGGACAGACGGCGGCAAGGTGATCGTCATCTTCGGCAGTGCCGGCTTACGGGATCGCGACAAACGGGCGTTGATGGCGCGTGCCGCTATCCAATTTGCCGATCTCGCTATAATCACCGCCGAAGACCCCCGCACTGAATCGCTAGCCGACATTTTGGCGACGATGAGCGCTGCCGCCGAAGCTGCCGGTGGTGTCGAAGGGCAGACGTTTCACCGTATCCCCGACCGAGGCGCGGCGCTCTTTTATGCGTGTAGCCGGGCGCGGGCGGGCGATGTCGTGATCGCGTGTGGCAAAGGGCATGAACAAAGTATGTGCTTTGGGACGATTGAATATGCGTGGGACGACCGCGCCGCCTTGCGCGCCGCCATCAGCGGGCTAGTGCTTTCCACCTTGCCGACGGCGGAGGGCTAGGAATCAAAAACGGGCTGATCAAGCAGCCCGTGTCTGGGCGTTCGACCGATTGATTTGTTTGATGAGTGTGGTCACTTCGGCGACCGCGCGTGACAACTCCGCCAGCAAATCGACTGGATTTTCTGGCGTGGTGTCGCCTTCTTGCACCCGCGCTGACCGAGTCAAGCGCCCTTGCAGTTCCCGAATCCGCTTGTTCGCATCCGCGCGCAGCAGGAGTGCTTCTGCTAACTTCATGATATGCCCTCCCTCCGTAACAATAAAAGTAACACTCCACAAGGGCATCAGGGCGTTTAAGGTTCATCAAGGGTCAAACCTATGGCTCTTTGACGGTATGTGCCGCCAACCATACCGCCACCGCCTCGACCTCATGCTTGCCTTGCGCCACCTCAAGGATGAACGCCGCTTGTTCGGCATCCGTCCATGTCGGTGACCAGCCGTTCTGGGTCAAAAATTGCGACACCACTGCATGTGCCGTCCGTTTATTGCCGTCAGCGAACAGGTGGTGGTATGCCAGTGAGTGCAACAGCGCGGCGGCTTTGTCGATCACGCTGGGGAATTGCGGCTCGCCAAACAATGCCAAGCTGGGGCGGCGAGCGGCGGAATTGAGCAAATTGATATCGCGCACAAAGGTGTTGCCGTCGGTCACACGATCATTGATGTTGTACAGTTCCGACGCCGAGAAATAAATCACTTTAGGGGGACGCCCCCCGCTTGGGGTTGGCGAGGAGTCGTCGGGGGTGGGCGCATCTTCAGGGTCACTGTAAGGCGAGTTCATCCAGCAGAGCCTTATGTTCTAACAGCAAATCAGCGATCAAACGGGTGTCGGTATCCAAGTCCGGATCGGGCAACGGCGGGCACGGTTCTAACGGAAACCACCCTGCCAGCGCGTCCACCTCTATGCGCCCCTCGGCGGCACTCAGGATCATCGCGAGCGCATCGGCGGGTTGCCAGACGGCACGCTCGCCATTCACGCGCAGCATAAATAACGCTGCAACGGTGGCGGTGCGCTTGTTGCCGTCGGCAAAGGGGTGATTCCGTGCGACGGCGTGCAGCAAAGCGGCGGCTTTATCGCGTAAGGTAGGAAAGGCGTCGGCACCAAAGGCGCTGGCGGCGGGGCGCATCGCGGCGGCATCCAACAATTCGACATCACGGACTTTGCGCTTGCCCGTCATGATCTGGTCGTTGTTCAGCAGCCGCCCATTGATATAGATCAGTTCCGAAAGGGTGACGTATCTCATGCCAAAAGCATACCACACACGGCGGGTGTTGACGCCAACAGGGGCGAAAAGATAAATGCCAGATTAAATTACAGGCACATTGCAAATTTCCCTTTAATCTTACGATCAGGATAAAATCACAAAAATCAAGCATACTCAATTATAGAATGTACGCCTAAAAAATTTGGGGAGCGATGACAATGGGAATTGAATTATATTGGGACAACGACGCCCAAACGGTCATGTTGATCGAAATACAGGGTGAATTTTCTTGGGACGACATGTATGATGCCCTCCAAAAAATCAAAAAAGTCACCGATCGCTTCCCGGTCGTCATCGGTGCGATCCTCGATTTAACGAGTGGCTTCAAACTGCCAGGGGGCACCGTCTTCAACGCCACCGGCTTGCAACATGCGAAAAATATGTTGTCGATGGGACAAGGCGGCACCGGTCCCGTCGTGGTCGTGGGTGCCACCGGCTTGATTCGCAAAATTGTCGATTGGCTGATGATGATGGATCGTCATGTGTTGGGCAACGTCCACCTCACCGATACGCTCGATCAAGCACGGGCGACGTTGCAGCTCCAACAATTTAGCTATGCCCCGCGCGCCTTAGCGGGTGTTGGCGACTAGACCGCGCCCAGCATTAGAGGGGCAACCCAATGGATTTTATTGAAAAGGCTTATGGACTTGGCGGATGCGCCGTTGTCCGCATTTGTCAGCAAAATTCCGTGATATCGCCCACTCAAGAACCTTCAGCTTAGGCGACTACGGGCTGTTGTACGGGCGTCCGGTCGCGCTGACGGATCATCACTATCGCCAGCACAATCACCAACCATAACCCCGACGCTGGCATGAGCAAAGCGCCCAGACCGTTGATGACGAGCAGCCCCCAGCCCCAAAAGCGAGGGAGCGCCTCACGCTTGTCCAGCAACCATTGCGTCGTCGCCCCTATCAAAAATAACAACCCGCCGAACATCAAGAACCAGAATGCCGCATCGCGATCCCAAAAGGGGGGTTGAACGCTGTTGATCACACCCGCTTGAACGATACTCGAGAGCGGCTCAGCATAAAAAACCAACCCCACCCCTTGATGTAACAGTGCCACCGCCATCAACCAAAACCCCATACGGTCGCGCGGAGCTTGCTTTTTGTGAGTGTCGGTCGTCCGCACCCCGGCGTTAGACATGGCACTGACGACGATGTGATGAAACGGTCGGATGACGTTGAAATACAGCGGTCCCGTCCAGTGGTGGTAATGCACCACCGTCCCCACATAAAAGCGATTGCGTGACTCGCTGAGCGCTTTCCGCCACGACGATCAAATCTGCCGTGAGGTGCTTGTCCTGGGCGCTGGCAATCCAATAACTATGCTCACTGCCCTCTCGGATTTTGAAGAATGTTTCCATCTGCCCCGCTTGGAAAGAAATATCCTCTGGTCGAAGGCGGGATCCGCCCGGCATCCCTTCCTGCTTCATGCCCAGCAAGCGCACGAAACCGGCACGGATGCGATACAGCGTATGGATCCAACTGGGATAGTACGACAAAAATCCAGATAGAAACTCGCGCAGGGTCACGTCGCCCTCGACCATCTTTTCATCAAAATGATCGGCATGGTTCAGATACGGTTTCGCGGCTTCAAGAGATGCGATATAGCTCGTCATGATCACGTCCTTCGGGTATGGGTACCCAATCTATTCAGCAGGTCATAGACCTGCGCCAACTCCTCGCGGGTATAAGCGGGCATGATCGTCTGTGCGCCGATGAGAATGGCGTAGATCATCCGTGCCATCGTCGCTGCCGTCGTCTCGTCACCCGTCAGCGCCAGTTGTAATTGGGTGAGATAGTCAAGGCGTTGTTGATCCACCCGCGCTTGATAGGTGCCAGCCAGCGGATCGACCTGTGCCCACGAACGGATGGCGACCTCGGAGGTGCCATGCGTTTCGATGACCAAGCGATACAAATGGGCAGTTTGCTCTTGGGGCGTCCTGCCCGACTGACTGATTTCGATAAATTGTTTGGTAAAGCGTTCTTCCCAGTGTTGCAACAACGCTTCAAGATACGCCTCACGATTCGTGAAGTGATGATAAAACGACCCTTTAGTCACTTTCAGCAGACTACACATCGCGTCGATAGTTAAAGCCTCAATACCTTTTTCAGCAAGGTGGGTCAGCCCATATTCCAGCCAGTCGTTACGGTGATAGTGCGCCATCATTGCTCCTGAAGATAGATAAAGAATACCATACAGCATGGTATGGTGTCAAATAGTTAAATCATTACTTGACACCATTTAAGTCGCGCGATATACCATACGGCGTACTATATCGCGCGACGTAGTATAAGGACAGATGGTGGACACATTGGGTAAATTTGCGGATCCGTCGCTTCTCATTTTAATAAGCCTCGCGCCCGGTCCCAAACATGGATATGCCATGATTCAGGATATTGAACAGTTTTCGGGGAAGCGGCTGGGTCCGGGGACATTATATGGTGCTATTGCCCGTTTGGAAGCAGACGCATTTATTGAGCCTATGGCGAGCGAAGATCGACGCCAGCCGTACCGTCTCACTGCCTTAGGATCGAAAAGTTTGCGAGAACAGATTATTTCATTGGAACGTTTCATGCGGGTGGCAAGCGCTCGGGTGCTCAATCCATGAATGCGCTGATCAGTTGGGTCGTCCATCTCTATCCGCAGTCATGGCGGGCACGTTATGAAGCCGAGTTCCTCGCGATGATCGCTCAATATCGCGTCTCGACGTGGGATGTGTTGGATACGCTGCTCAATGTTTTCGTCGTGCGGTTCTCATCGAATGGAGGGATGATGTTATCAAAAACCTTGCAAGTTTCCCGGCGGGTACTGGTAGTTTTGTTTGGGCTTGGCGCTGTGGGACTTTGGTTGGTGACTCAAATGACGGTTCCCAACATGGCTCAGGTGGATGAAATCCGAGGCACGTTTATCGATATGAGTGTGCCCTGCTGTGATGACGTCATGATTACAATTAGTACAGCGTCCGGCTTCGAACAAGGTTATGTCAACTCTGATTTGCGTAAGTTTTTCGTGACTACTCAGGTATAGAAACAGAATAAAATAAATAGGGAGGTATGAAGACGTGAAGAAAAACAGGAAAATACCCCTCGAAACGTGGATGTAGGGGTGGATTAGGCGCTTGTCAATCGTTCGTTAACCTGAAAGTTCCCGCGCCGAATATCCACCCATTTGCCGCCAACGGTCATTTCTCCCTTTATTACCGACCGTTTTTCAACCTGAACAGTTACGGGAAAGCAGGGATTAGGGATTAGGGAGAGAACAAGGGCACTCATTCATAATGCCCTTGCGACCGACCAAACCATCCTTGTCGGCAAATATCTAAACCCCAACCCCTGCTTTTACCTCATTGCTTCACATCCGCGCTGGTCTCTTGACTGCTAAAAACTTGATTGGGCGCGGCGGGTTCGTTGTTGCGATGAATTTGATAGGGCACATTGGTCACGATCACGCTGTCCAACTGGCTCAAGGCGAGGTTGAAGATGAGCGCGCTGTTTTGGTGGAGCGCCTGTTCCCAGTAGGTATCCATCACCAATTGCCCCATGATGACATGCACAAACGAATTGGGCACCTCTGCTTGGAGCGCTTCGATATACTCTTTGATCGGTTCTGCCAACAGACGATAGGGCGAGGGCAAAATGACGAGTTCGCCTTCACCGATACGTTGCTGCCATTTCTTCTTGACCAACTCGGCTTTTTCGGGATTGACGCCCACATGCACCGCTTGCCAAGGATTATCGAGCGATTTGGCGAAATCGACCATGCGCACGGTTTCTTTATGCACATCATCGATCAAGATCAAGGTGCGCACCGGTCGTTTGTTCAGTTCCGGTCGTTTGCCTTCCAAACTCAGAGTATGTGCCACATCCTTATAATGAAAATGAATGCGGAAGAAAACATACACCAATGCCGGAATGAGCAAAACGATGAACCATGCCCCGCTGGTGAACTTGGTGATGGCGAAAATCATCATCACGATAAAGGTACAGACCGCGCCCACCGCGCTGATGATCAGTTGTTGACGCCACTGGGGGGTGTAGACCAAATCGGTCTCTAAACCCTTCAGGGATTCGCCCACCTTCAGCTTGCTGATCTTCCACAGACGCACTACCATCCCCGTTTGCGACATGGTAAAACACAAGAAGACGCCGACCGCATACAACGGGATGAGCGCGGTCGTATTGGCATTGGCGAGGATGATTAGGAACGAAGCTGCCACCGCCAAAACCACGATGCCCCATGCAAAGACCAAGCGCCCACCGCGATAGGTCAATTGGCGGGGCAAGAAGCCATCAGCGGCTTGCAAGGCGGCTAAACGGGGGAAATCGGCATAGCTGGTATTCGCCGCCATCAGCAGGATAAGCGCCGTGCCCGCCAACAACAGATAATAGAAGAGGCTGCCATCGCCGAAGATCGTGCGCCCCATCTGCGAGATGATGGTTTCGACTTCGCTCGGTTGCGCTGCCATTTGGTGAGCCAAAAAGGTGATGCCGAGGAACAGCGCGATCAAGATGCTGCTCATCCATACGAGGGTGATAGCGGCATTCTTGCTGCGCGGTTCTTTGAAGGCGGTGATACCGTTGGAAATGGCTTCGATGCCCGTAAGCGCTGTACACCCGCTAGAGAAGGCGCGCAAAATCAAGAAAAGCGTCAAGGGTTCGACGACATTGTGGCGTAACGCCTCCACCCCTTGCACGATCTGCAGATTGCCCGTGAAGTATTGAACGAAACCAATGATCAGCGTGATGAACATCGCGCCGAGGAAGAAATACGTCGGGATGGCGAACACGCGACCGCTTTCCTTGACGCCCCGCAAATTGACGACGGTGATCAAAATGACGACGCCGACCGCGATCTCCACACGGAAGGGATTCAGTTGGGGCAATGCCGAGGCGATGTTCTGCACGCCTGCCGAGATGCTGACGGCGACCGTCAAGATATAATCAGTAAGCAATGCCGCCCCTGCAATTTGGGCGGGCAGTTCTCCAAGGTTTTCGCGGGCGACAATGTAGGCACCGCCGCCGTTGGGATACGCGAAAATGGTCTGACGGTACGACAACGTGACGATGACCAGCAGCACCGAGATCGCGACTGCCAGTGGAAGCGAGATATTGAATAACGCCGCGTTTGCGCCCGCAAAAGACAGGATGATCAACATTTCCTGAGTAGCGTATGCGGTTGAAGACAGCGCATCGGAGGCGAACACCGCTAAACCGATAGGCTTACTGATGGATTGATGAGCGAGATCCTTGGTTTCGAGCGGTTTGCCGATTAAGAACTGCCCAACATTGATTTTCTGCATTTTGCGCTAGACCTTTATACCTATGTCAGAGATATCCCTATAAACCGTGCATCGCAAAAAACACCCACGCTGCCGTTTTTCTGCGTTGGTGGGTGTTTATAAAAATTTACACGGACGCAAAATAATATTTTCAAGAGAATAGAAGTGATTTTATCGGCGAAATCGTAAATAAAACAGCAAGATTTCCTCAATAAATATCAAGAAGTTATCAAGATTTAGGAGGTCGGGGGTTAGGTGGGCAGGGTGTAGGGGGTTAGGTGGACAGTCAGTTGCAATGAATTGCTGCCATAAGTCGTGTGATGGGCACCGGTTCGTAACAAAACGAAATAAAAGATAAGCAAGAAACACCAAAGGTAAACACAATCGGAAGTGATCTTTCTCTCAAGTTCATGCAACATGCACAGGGGTTTTAGTGTTAAGTTTTCTCATCTTCCGTTAAACTACCCGCGTGGTGATAAGTTCGCCGCATGTGTTCTGGCGCTGGGGCTTGAATAGCCTCGGCATCGCGCTGATCACCACCTTCATCGGGGTGTTCTTGGCGGCGTCGTGCGCCTATGCCTTGTCGCGCTTCAAGTTTCCGGGGCGGGGCGGCGTGCTGACGTCGTTCTTGGTCACGCAGATGTTCCCCGGCGCGATCTTGATCATTCCCCTGTACAACTTGCTGAAAGAGTTCGGCTTGCTCAATTCGTGGGCGGGTCTCACCCTCGCCTATTGCACGGTCGCCTTGCCGTTTAGCGTCTGGATGTTGAAGGGCTTCTTCGACGCCATCCCCTATGACTTAGAGGAAGCCGCGATTGTTGATGGCTGCACGCCGTTTGGGGCGTATTGGCGCATCACCTTGCCGCTGGCACTCCCGGGGATCGCCGTAGTGGGCTTTTTCAACTTTATGACGGCGTGGAACGAATTCATGCTGGCGCTGACGTTCATGTCGGGCGAGACGAGCAAAACTTTGCCGGTGGGTTTACGCGGCTTCATCTTTCAGTTCAATACCGACTGGCATTATATGGCAGCCGGGTCAGTGCTGGTGACGATACCGGTGATGTTCGTCTTCTTCTTCGCGCAGCGCGGCTTGATCAGCGGGCTGACGGCGGGCGGCGTAAAGGGCTAAAGGCAGAGATCAGGGCAGTGCCATCGGTACCTCAATCCAGAAGATCGATCCAGCCCCTTCTGGGCTGTCCATCCCGCACTGCCCCTGATGTAAATTGATGAGATGCTTCACGATCCATAAGCCGAGTCCAGAACTGCTCTCGCCCCCTGTCGGGCGGTTGCGCAATTTATTGAACATGCCAAACAGGGATGCCCGATCTTCTTCGGCAATCCCCGGTCCGTGATCGCGCACGCTGATGCGGATCGGGTCGCCGCGCTTTTCTCCCCATACATGGGCGTGGGTGTGCGGGTGGCTAAATTTGAGGGCATTGCTGATCAAGTTGTTCAAGCATTGCCGCAGCATCCGCTGGTCGCCCCACAAAAAACCCTCAAAGCTATCGACCGTAAGTGTGATCTGTTTGTGTTGGGCAGTGAGTTGATGTTGGGTAATGACATCCAGGATCAAGGCGTTCCCATCCACCGGCGCGAAAATGGGGCGCAACTCTTGGCTCTCGATTGCCTCCACAAATATTTGCACCATATCGATGGTGGCGCTCAGGCTCAGTTCCATATTTTCGAGGATGCGCCCAGCCTCCACATGATCGCCGATCAAATCGCGCAGCATAAAATGTCCCAACCGAAAATTCGTGAGGGGGCTTTGGATATCGTGCGAAATGATGCGACTGAGTTGCCGTTGTAGATCGCGGGTCATGGCGATGGTTTCTGTTTTCGCCTCTTGGGTCAGCATTAATTTTTTGAGCGCCAATTGGGTTTGAATACGGGCGTTCAAAATATCGAGATCAATAGGCTTGTTGACATAATCATTTGCCCCCATGCTTAGGGCGCGCACGATGATATCGCGCTCTGTCACCGCCGAGGTCACAATGACGGGGGTATGCAGCGCGTTGACTCGCTGACGAAGTACCCGCAGTACCTCAAACCCATCCACACGCGGCATTCGCAAATCGAGCAGCACCAAATCGAAGGTATATTGCCGCAGTAGCTCTAAAGCCTCTTCGCCATTTTGGGAAATGGTGAGGCGATAATCTGATCCTAAAAGGTGTTGGAGCAATTTTTGAGTACCGGCATCATCTTCCACGATCAGAAGATGCGGGGGGAGTTGGGTTTGACCAGCGTCTATGCTACAACCTACTGGCGAGATTGGGTTTGGGGAGCTTTGATCAGTCACGAGCGATTGACCTTCAAATCATTGTTTGGCGGCTAGGATAGATGTGTAGTCCTTGATCGAATCATAGCGCCACAATCATGAATTTAGATGATTGATTTTTTGGGGGCGAAAGGGTGCAGATCAATCTGGAGAAAGACCTGCACCCTGTGGGCAACGTGCAACCCATAATGAGTGGTATCAGCGTAAAGTGACTTGCCACCGGTTGACATGGACGATCACACCGCCGCGACGGATGAATACGGTGGGTTGCAGCACCGCGTCCGCGTTCTCCAGACGGATCGGCGTGCCGATCTGCTCATCGTTGACATACATCGCGACCAAGCCAGAGGCGAAATCACGTTCGATCCGAATACGCGCGATGGGCGCGCCAACTGACCGCTGCACGTTGACGACTGCGGTTCCATTGCGGCGCTGCCCAATGTTGAACACCCCTTGATCGACAAGGCTAATCTGCACGCCAATGCCATCCGCAGGGGCATCGGGTGGGCTGAGCATGAGTCCGAAATAGACCTGCTGATCGATCACAAGCGGCGGGTTAAACGTCACCAGTTCGAGATCGGCAACCATACGTAAGACACGCCCACCGGCGTTTTCCCCAAAGCGTCCTTCGAGTGTAGTCGGCGGCAATCCGATTAGAATGTCGCTCCCCTGTTCGGCGGCACCGACGCCCAACCGCCAGAAGTCCCCGTCGATCCCGCGTGAAAACACCTCTGGTGTCCAAGTCACCGCGCTCACCGCCGCCAATGAATCCAGCAGGGTGAACAAATCTTGATCGCCCCGCACGCCACCCGGTGGTGGGGATGGCGTCCATGTGGCGGAAGCGGTTGCCGTCACCGTCGGTGTATGGGTGACGCTGGGCGTGGGCGTGGGGGTGGCGGTCAAGGTCGGTGAAGGTGTGAAGGTGGGGGTGCGTGTTGCCGTCGGCAAGATCGGCGTTAGCGACGGAATCTGGGTTGGGAAATCGAGTGTGACGGGGGCGCTGGTGGCGGGCAAGGTCACTGCCGCCGTCACGCGCGGGCGCGTTGGCAACGACAGCGCATCCTCCGGGGGCGTGGGGGTGGCGCTCGTCGGTAATGCGCGCGTGGCGCTTATAGACGGGGTCGTCGCAGCAGCCAGCACGACGGCACCTGTGTTGGTGGCGGCGGTGACATTGCCCGATTGGGTATCCCCGCCACCGTTGTTGACCGTCAAAGCGATGACTGCCACGATGATGGCGAGCAAGAGCGGCACGCCAAGGATCAAGATCAGGGGCACGCCCCGACGGGCGGCGGGTTCCGAGTCTTGCATGGAGTCGGTGGGCGCTTCGAGACGTATATACGGGCGTGGTTCCGCCTCGTCATCAACGATATCGGTCATCAGCGGCGTGGGTTGATCGGTCGGCGGGGCGGGGAATTCGGGCGCTTGCTCGGTCAGGTCATACCAATGACGATAGAGCGGATAGGCAGGATGGCGGTCGATGAACATTGCCCGAAAGAGATCGTTAAATTGGGCGAGGCGGGCACTACGGCGACTGCTATCGGTATAGACCGCCAAAAATTTCTCGTAGGTATCGCGCCATAAGCGCAAAGTCGCCGTGTGCGCTGTGCCGATCAGCCGCTCGGTGAGACTCACTTGGTTTTGATGAATTTGCAGCACGGCGGGTTGGGGTTCGGCGTCGCGTTTTTCGATGATCTGCGTGAGGCGGCGGGCGTTGGTGTGTAAATCCGCCGTTGCTGCGATCAAAGTCATCAGCCATGTCCGGTAGGCGGTCAGCGTGATGCCGGCGCTGCTCTCGATCTCATCAATAGTGCGCAGGGTGTTTTCTAGCTTGTTGCCCGCCGCCCGAAACTCGCCATCTGCCCAATCGCGCTGGGATGCCGCCAGTTCACGCAGACCGTACAAGGCAGGTGCCAGCGCCCGCGCTTGCTGGTTTTCTTCCAGTGCGGCACGGGTGGTTTCCAAAAGCGCCATCGCGTGCAGCCCATTGATGCTGTTGAGCAAGGTCGCCGCAGTCAACAAATCACGACGGCGCTGGATGAAGCTTGATAAGGTCGTCACCAACGGATGCGTCGCTCCGGCATTGACGAGGGTGTTGACCGCCGCTGCTTGCCAAAAATCAGCATCTTCCAGATGATCGTCGTGGGCGTCTAGGGCACCGAGCAAGGCGTAATTAACAAATAAAATACGCAGTGCGGCGGTACTTTGGCGCGTGAATAGCTCCACCAAGCCCTTGCCCATCGCCTTCAAGAAGGTCTCTTTGCCGGGCATTTGCGCCGCAAACGAGTCGCGGGTGCTGATCTCGTCGGGGGTGTAGAGCAATTCCACCTGCATGAGCGCCGCTTGGGTGCGCACCGAGTCAGCAATACCGCCCCGCTCCACCCATTCACGGGTGATCTCCGATAGGGTGCGCAAGCGACGGGCGGCATCCCGTTCGCCATCGGCGCGGGCGATGTCATACGCCTGTGTCGCCAGTTGCTCGGCATTGACCAATTTACCTCGGTCAAACTGATCCCACCCGTCCGCAAGCGCCCGCCCCAAACCACCGAACAAGGCATGGCGTTCGATATAGGTGGCATTCGTGACCAGTGAGCGCAGTTGATTGAGCCACCCTGCCAACGAGGGCGCAACCGTGCTGACGGCATCCATGCCCTGCGCCAGCGCTGTGATGGCGGCGATGCGATTGCCCTGAATCACGGTATCGGCATATTGTCCCCAGGCGGTGCTGGTCAAGCGCAGCCCCAATGTCATGCCCACCAACATCTCGTCAAAAAGACGTTCGAGGAAGGGCGCGAGGTCGGTTTGGGCATCATGCAGCCATTGGGCGAGGTCGGAACCATCGGCGACAGGCACATAGGTTTGGTAAGACTCCAACAAGCCGTAGAGGTTATCGAGCAAGCGGCGCACCCCATCCCAGGCGCGATTGCTGGGATCGATGGCACGGCTATATTCCAGCGCATTGAGGGCGTCGCGCGGGCTGTTGGTCGCCTGTTTGCCGATAATGTGCATGTTGTCCGCCAGCGCCATCGTCGCATTGATCGCCCGGTCTAGCGACGACAGGGGCAGCCGAGCATTGGACAATTGATGTTGGGTGCGCACCGTCCCCAAGAATTTGTTGAGCGCCGTCATCTGATCGACGAGAGCGCGGTAGCCATCGCGTAATGTGATCAAGCTGATGCTGGTGACATTTTCCAGCGTGCCTAATTCACGGTCGATATCGCGCAAAAAGGCGCGCGGTTCACCGACCATCACGCCCTCGGAGTCGAGCGTCTGGAGGGCGGTTTGCAAGCGGAAGAGATTGGCACGCAGCAAGAGAATATCGGGGGAGTGCGCGGAGATGCGTTCCGCCAACAGCAGATGCAAGCGAGCGATCTCGGTGTCGGGTGTCACTTCTGCCATCAAGCGCGCGGCGGCTTGCGCCAATTGGCGTTCAAACGCCAGCATCAGCGCGTCATAGACGGTCGCATCGGGCGGCACCGTGCTTTCGCTTAACAGCAGCGCCCAGTCGCTCAACAACCCGATCAAGATCGCCAGATCGCCCCGTGCGCGCGGGCGCAAATCGCTCAAAATGGGCATTGCCCGCGTCCATGCGCCGCTTTCCAGATAAATGCGCGCTGCGTCGAGATCTGCCGCCACTTCTAGATCGTTCTGGCGATTTTGAATTTCTTGCACTACCGTGCGGGCGGGGGGATAGCCGGGATCCATCGCCAGTGCTGGTTCGAGCGCTTTCGCCAAGCCAGTCAATTCGTCTTTGCTCAATTCGCGGCGCAAGCGTTCGCTGGCACGGGCGACGACGGCGCTCCGTTCGCGTTCGATGGGGACGCGATAATCGGACAAATCCCGCCGCATCTCGGTGATCGAACTATAACGTAAACGGGGGTTGGGATGGAGCGCGCGGCTGATGATTTTTTGCAGACGGGTGGGTACCCGTTCATTATCATCCCCAAAATCGACGCGGAAATCATCGCTAGCATCGCGCGGTACCTCGGCACGTCCCGCCCCGCTTAGAATGAAGAACAGCAGTTCCCCGACCTGATACACATCGGTTTGGCGGCTGATCCCTTGCGCAGTCACTTCGTCGCCTTCGAGAAAGACGGCATTGCCCCAATCGATTACCTTCAAACGATAGCGATCCCGATCCCAAAACAAGTGTTTGGCATCCACGTCGTTGTAGACGATATCGTGCTGATGCGCTGTATAGAGCAGATCGAGCAGGTGATCAATGATGATCAGGATTTCTAAATCGGGCAAACGTGCGCCATGCTGTGCCAGTTCAGACACCATTTCCGCCACGATTTGCCCTTCGGCGCGTTCCATGACGATGTATTGATGCGCCATGCCCCCCACCGCAAATTGCCCGCCGCCCAGCAACAACGTCGAGACGGCGTGACCGGCAAGCCGTGATAACGCTTTGCGTTCGTTGAGGATGCTGACTTCTTGCCCAGCACGAATCGGCGGGGCATCTTGTGGGGCAGGACGTTTGATCACTACGGGGCGATCCCCGTCCTGCGAATCGACAGCGCGCAGCGTTTCGCCGGAGCGCCCGCGCGGATAAATAAAATCATATCGGTACCGCGAATCAAATAAACCTTCAGCCATGCGCCACGCCTGCCTTTTTTAAGTTGTTCTATTGTACGTGGTGCATGGATTGACGCCAAACGGCGATATTCTGCGCACACGGGAAAAATGCCAAAATTGGTGTGGAAAAGGAAAATAATGCTAACCCAAAGCGGGTCGTAACTACACACCCCTCACCCCAAGCGAAGCGGCAATCCCTC
>JBBRTY010000029.1:0-28344 GCA_038248285.1 Aggregatilineales bacterium | reverse complement strand
CTCGTAACTACACACCCCTCACCCAAAGCGAAGCGGCAATCCCTCTCCATAAGCGAAGCGGCGGGGCGAGGGACTTTCTACCGCGTTTCTCCCCTTCTCCAAAAGCGAAGTGGCTGGGAGAAGGGGTCGGAGGATGAGGGGTAGCTGTGTCGTTACCTCCCCTTTATGATCTAATACGGCATGAAGGGGCGGGCGTTCATGGAGAAAAATAGGGCTTAGGGATTGGGGGGTTAGGGGATCAGATAAATTCGCCAGCAGACGCGCCGTTGCGCGTCCGCGACGACTGAAAACCATACGCTTTTCTAAGCGCCGGTTTCCCGCAACCAACGCGCCGCCGACTCGGCGATCACAGCGGCGCAACGGGTGACGCTCTCGACTTCGACATATTCTTCCGCGCCGTGCATCCCAAACCCACGCGGACCGTAAATCACTGTCGGAATCCCCGCACGGCTGAAAATCGCCGAATCCATCCATGCCGCCATGCCCCAATACTCTGGTTCGGCAGCGGTCACCGCCCGCAACGCGCCCACCAGCGTGGTGACAATCGGGGCATTACGGTTGATCTCGTACCCCGGTCGGCTGAGATCGAGCTTGACATTGGCGTCGAAGGCGCGGTCTTGCTCATGCAGATGATCGATCTCGCTTTGCCACAAATCACGAATATCTTCGGCATGTTCATCGGGCAATAAGCGGTGTTCGACCTGCATCACACAATGATCAGGGTAGGTACTCAAGCCAATGCCACCGCTGATCAGGCTGGCATGAACCGACGCCCGCCCTAACAACGGATGGGTGCGCAACGGAAAACGCTCCCGCTCTAGTGTCTCCATCACAGCGATCAAACGCCCCATGTGGGCGATGGCGTCGATCCCAGTGGCAAACAAACTCCCATGTGCCGCCCGCCCGTGCGTCTCCAACATCAGCCATGCGAAGCCCTTATGAGCGATGCACACCCGTTCATCGGTCGGTTCGGTCAAGATGGCAGCATCCGGGTGGATCAGTTCAACCAGCGCCGCCGCGCCGAGGCTGGCGTATTCCTCATCAATGACGAACGCCAAAATCAGCTCGCCGGCAAAAGTCTGATCCTGCAAAGCGTGCGCTGCGCCAAGGACGGCGGCGATCCCGCCTTTCATATCTTGCGCGCCCCGCCCATACAACAGACTGTGATGGATATTCCCCGCCAGCGGATCAAGCGCCATGTCGATCCCGCTCACGGTATCCATATGCCCAGTCAGCATCAGGCTGCGCCCGCCGCCCGTCCCCGCCCGCCGTGCGATCACATTGGGGCGTCCCGGCAGTACCTCTTGTAGTTCCACCATAAAACCGAGTGCCGCGCATTCTGCCGCTAACCATGCGGCGATCTCGTGTTCCCCCTCGCCCCCTTCGGCTAAGGTCGGGTTAAAAGAGGCGATGCGCACCATCGCTTGTAAACGCGCCACTGTGTAATCGCTATCGATGGAGATCATAAGAGCGCCTTTTCCTTGATTTTTTGCTTGACAAGGTGGGCATGGGGATGGAGCGACAACACCCAATCGCGCAATAACGCGACGGCGATATGCACGCCTTCGGTGGCACGCGGCTGCCCGATGGAACTGAGTTGGATCGTGTAACTGGGGGTCTGGGCTGGGTCGGCGTCATGGGTGCCCGCCGTGATGTAAATGCCGATCATAATATGTTGGCGCAGGGTCGGCTCGCCGATGTGTGTTTCGACCAACACCGCGCTCCGTCCGAAAAAAGCATCCATCAGATGGATGTGGGTCTCGCCATGCGCATATTTGATCGGCGTGAACTGTTCAGTAATGGTCGCGAGATCGAGCGGTAACGTAATCACAGCGTGGGGCATATCCAGTTCCTTGATGACCGGGATCGGCGGTACGAGGTCGGCGGTGCGCTGATAAGCAAAATAATAACAGTCCCGCCCTTCTCGTTGAGCGATAGCTTCATATTTAGTGATCGTGCGCCCCGGCAGGGTGTTCGCCCAAGCGGTCGGCAGTCGGTTCACGATCCCCATCGTCGTTTCCAGCAGGTCGCCCGTCATTTCGGCATAGTCGAGAATGTCGGTCGCCAGATACAGTTCCCCGTGCGGCGCTAAGCGTTCCACTAAAAGGGCAAGGGTATCCGCTTGCATCAGCCGACGGTGATGGTGATTTTTCTTGAACCAAGGATCGGGAAAATTGATGTGAATTTGTTGGATCGATGCGGATTCAAACAGGTGGTGCAGGGCTGTTTCTGCCGTCGCATGGATCAAACGCACGTTGCTGATCTGCTCGCGGACGATCATACGTTCGGCACTGTCGAGACACTCGTTGGAAATTTCCAAGCCGATGATCGAAGCGTCGGGGTGCTGACGCGCAAGGTGGCTCAAATAATGCCCCCTGCCGAAGCCGATCTCCACAATCAGCGGGCGGCGGGCACCAAACAACGACTCCCAATCGGTATGCCAAGCGAGCATCTGACTGTTGAGACGGGGAATTTGAAAGGCTTTTGCGTAGGTTGTCATTGCCTTATTGTATCCGTATGGGCACGGAAACAAAACGGTGACGCCTTTGATTGGGTGCATTTCACTTTGGTGCAATCAAGTTCGAGGTTTGAACTCAAGTCGGAAATTCCGAGAGAATTTGCAATAACTGTGAAATGCACCCCCTTTGATTCTCATTTTAGAATCAGCAGCATCACCGTGATTAGCATTTTAGCCGCTCGTTTTAGACCGCCAGCGCTTGCTCGGTGGCGATTGTGGCATTGGAACCACGACGGCTGAAGGCGATCAAGCCTTTAATTTTTTCATACCCCCGCTTGGGTTCGCTATACACCCATGCCACATTTTGGGCGCGCATTTCGGGCGCATCCAAATCGATCCAATAACAAACACCTTTATACGGGCAGGTATAAATGCGATCCGTAATGCGCAGATAGGTCGTATCGACGGCTTCGGGCGCGAAATACCAACCTTCTTCCACAACTTGCACCGTTTGACCGATGACCCCTTCGGCGAGGGTCGCACCGTTAAAATTCGTTTGGATTGTGACCTTATTCATCAAAATTGGCGCGAGATACCCCCGCCTTCAGGCATGGGAAGGGATAGCGCCGTGTCCTTTCTGATAGGTGTAACCGTCTGATGGGTGTATCCCCGAAGGGAGACCGTTTTTTAAGTACCTTATGGAAAACGGTCAAACCTGCCCCGCTTGCGCGGGGTAAAGTTCACATCGACAAAGTTAGCCACTGGTTTCATGTGAGCGACACTGGCTTTTCCCGATCCCCTTTTTAATCACTCACCGCAGGGTTCGGAACTTGTGAGGGATTCCGAAGTGCCTATTTATTCAGTCCTAACGTAGCCCTTGCGGGCTGAGTCTGGTAAGCACTGGGGCTAAAAGCCCCCGCCTTTAGCGGTTGCGGAGTGTCACGAACTATCTCCACTGTTTTGCAGTTTCTTTCTTATGGTAGAGCGCAATGCTAAATAAATTCTTACGTGGTGTTAGCGAGTTTATTGTGGTACGACCCCACACCATCATCGTATCATAATCTCAATACGCAGACCATCAGTGCGGGGTTGCACAAGCAGCCCGCTATCCCCCATTTTTCAAGATACTATAGCGATTGACTGCCCCGTTGAAGCCATCGGCACGATAATCATCGACCAGCGTTAACCCCGTCGCGGCGACGAGGGCGGCATGTTCAGCATCATCGACGTAATGACAATAGCGCAGCACTTGCGGATCGCGCTGCCAATCCAGCAGGTAATCGCCCGCCTCTAGGGTGAGCAGACTCGCATCAGTCAAAATCGAGTTATGCGCTGTCTCCCACGCGATCACTCGATCCCGAAAGCGCGGGAATTCGTAAAAGCGCCATGCCGCCAAAGCCAGTATGCCACCGGGGGCGACCCGCTCCGCCAGCACCCGCATGAACGCCAACCGCTGCGCCGCGCCGGGGATATGATGCAGCACCCCAAACAAAGCCACGCCATCGTAAACGCCATCGGGTAACGAGTCAGTCAACAAGTCGCGTTGTTCCAGCGTCACATCAGGGAAGGCGCGCAGGGTCGCGCGTGCGTGCGCCAACAAAGATGCGCTGCTATCAAAGCCATGATACTGTACACCCGTGAGGTGTTGATGTAAAAAAACGCCAAACCTTCCATTGCCGCAACCGACATCCAAAACCGTCATTGGGGCGCGGGGAGGGGCGGCAATATAGGGCAGCAACCGCTCCCACCCCGCCCATGCGCTGGCACGGGTGGCGTCGAAAGAATCGGCGACGGTTTCGTAAAAATGCCGATTTAAGCGGTTCAAAAGCTGTATCGTCGTTTGATCCATGCCGCAACACCATTATAATAGAGAGGTTCTAGGGGTCGTACACTGAGGTAGTGTACCGAACTAGGGTACGGAAGTACAATGGATATCATCCCACCCACCCCAACAGGAGTCCGGCTATGGAACGCACGCTTAAGAAAATTGATTTCGGTTCGGCGGTACGTATTGGCACAGTGATCGGCATCATCGGCGCGGCAATCGGTGGTCTCCTCTTGTTTGGGTTTCAAGGAGCGATCCTGACATTATTTGCGGGTTCCATGCGCGGGTTCAATTCGGATTTCAGCGGCACCGACCTTCAAGGCTTCGATGCCTTTGCCGGTCTCGGCGTCCTCGGCTTATGCTGCGGGTGGATTGGCTTTATCGTGGCAGGTGCCATCGGCGGCGCAATTCAAGGCGGCTTATTCGCCCTGCTCTACAACATCGCCGCCAACTGGGTGGGCGGCGTCAAACTGACCTTTGACGGGGGAAGCGACGAACCGGACTTCAATTTTGGCGATGAAAAACCCAAGCGCTCGTTATAAATTTGACCATGTATCGAAAGACCCGTGTCCATGCACGAAAAACACCTCAAGGCACCGCTTGACCTCGACACGCATCGCGCGGGGCTGATCAGCATTTTGAAGGCGATCTTCGCGGCGGAAACCCTCAGCCCGAGCGATCTCAATCAGTTGGTGCGCAACCAAGCGCGTGCCAATGGGGGGCAACTCTACAGCCGCGACGAACTCATCCGCGCCTATCGTACTTATGCCGGCACCGATGGACTGCCCCCTTTCGACGGGGCGCTAATCCAGCGGCTCCGGCTCAAACCCGTGCGCACCAGTTCGGGGGTGACGCCCGTCACGGTGTTGACCAAGCCGTTCCCGTGTCCGGGGGAGTGTATCTTTTGCCCCAACGATGTCCGGATGCCCAAAAGTTATCTCTCGGACGAGCCGGGGGCGCAACGGGCGGAACAAAATAGTTTCGACCCCTATCTGCAAACCATGTCCCGCCTGACCGCCTATTACAACATCGGGCACCCGACCGAAAAAATCGAGATCATCATCTTGGGCGGCACCTGGTCGTTTTATCCCGAAACCTATCAGTTGTGGTTCGTCAAACGGATTTTCGACGCCCTCCATGATTATGGCGCGGGCATCGACCGTTCGGTCAAAATCGAGGGGATGTTGTTCGAGCAATCGCAACTGCACCCGCTCCGCAATACCACCCATGTTGATGTGCATGGGGAACAACTCGATAAAAGCTATAATCAGATCGTCCAATCGATCTATGAAGCCGAGATGCACCGGTCGCGTGATGTCATGACGCACATCCTGCACGACGGGCATGAACGCTCGCCATTGGACGAATACGCCACTTGGGATGAACTCGAAGCCGCGCATCGCTTCAATGAGACCGCCCCTAGCCGCTGCGTGGGCTTGGTGATCGAAACCCGCCCCGATCAGATCAGCGCCGAAGAGGTCTTGCGCGTCCGGCGCTTGGGCTGCACCAAAGTGCAAATTGGCTTCCAAAGCTTGAACGACACTGTGCTGAAGATGAATCGGCGCGGGCACAACGTCGCCGCGACCCGGCGGGCGGTGCGGCTGTTGCGGTCAGCGGGCTTCAAGATTCATGCCCACTGGATGCCCAACTTGTACGGGTCATCCCCCCAAGCCGATGTGGAGGATTATCAGCGCATGTTTGACGATCCCGATTTTCGCCCCGATGAGCTGAAAATCTATCCCTGCTCATTGATCGAAAGCGCCGAACTGATGCGCCATTATAAAAATGGCACTTGGGAACCGTATAGCCATCAAGCGCTGTTGGATACCCTCATTGAATGCTTGCGGGCGACGCCGGAGTATTGCCGCCTCACGCGCATCATCCGCGACATCCCCGGCACCGATATCGTGGACGGCAACAAACTGACCAACTTCCGTCAGATCGTCGAGGACACCCTCAAAAAGCGGGGCGAACGGAGCCGCGACATCCGCGCGCGCGAAGTGCGTTACCAGCAAGTGGTCGCGGGGGATTTGCACCTTGATGAACAATGGTATGACGGCGGCATCGGGCAAGAAGTCTTCTTGCAATTCATCACCGATACCCGCGAGATCGCTGGCTTCTTGCGCTTGTCGCTGCCTACCTGTGACCCGATCACGCCGGAACTAGCGGGCGCGGCGATGATCCGCGAGGTGCATGTCTATGGGCAAGCCATCGACATTGGCGAGGTCTCGTCCGGCAAGGCACAACACGCCGGCTTGGGCACGCAACTCATCGAACGGGCGGCTGCCCTTGCTCAAGAACATGGCTATGCCCGTCTCGCCGTGATCTCGGCGGTCGGCACGCGCGCTTATTATCGTAAACGGGGCTTTATCGATGGCGTCTTGTATCAAATGCGGACGCTGACAACGGACTCCCGCGCTTGAATCGCGTAAGACGGGATATGGTAAAATGAACGGCGAATCGTGGGAGTGGGCATGAATCAAATTTCAGAAATCGAACGCCGTCGCAATAATTTGCGCACGGTCTTGGTCATCATCATCATCGGCACCTTGCCCTTTTATTGCGTGGGGATTGTCCTTTACCTTGCTGCTCCACGCGGGGATGTTCGTGCGACCATCACCCCCTTCCCGACCAATACGCCGTTGGATGCGTCGGTGCTCACGCTTATGCCCACCCAGACACAACCGGCGATCATCGTCAGCAACACGCCCTTGGGCGGGGGCGGCATTATCAACCCCTTTCCTCCCACTCAAAACGTGTTTCAGCCGCCGATCATCCCGCCGACGGTGATTTTTTTTCCGACCTCGGTGATCTTCCCGACCTTGACGCTCGCACCGACGCTGACGTTTGTGCCCGCAGCCACCAATACCCCGCTGCCCACGCTGACGCCCTTGCCCTTGCCTAGCGCGACCCTGTTTCCATCCAATACCCCTATTCCGACCAACACACCCTTGCCGACGGAGACGCCCATCCCCACCCAAACCGCAACCCCAACGCCTACGCCGACACCCACCCAAACTGCGGGCGTGTTCGATACGCCGATCCCGTTTGATACGCCCTTGCCGCCCTAATGAACCCCCTTGGCATTTTTCAGTGCGCGCCGCCCGCTGTGAAAACAACAGTGGGCGGCGCTTGGTTATAAACCCTGATCCCTAGCTCTTTTTTTCAAAGGAATTTTCCTGATGTTCGACGTAAAGGCACACCTTAAATCACTGGTCGAAGCCCACGCCCCTTCTGGTCATGAAGCCCCCTTGCGCGCCATCTTGCGGGAATCATGGGGGGGCATGGTGGACGAAATGAATACCGACGGACTCGGCAGTTTGATCGGCATCAAACGCGCCACCAAGCCCCTAGCGACGCCGCGCAAGATCATGCTGGCGGCGCACATGGACGAGATCGGGCTGATGGTGCGCGAGGTCGTGGATGGCTTCATCTATGTGCATCGCATCAGCGGCATTGACAACCGCGTCATGTTGTCGCAACCCGTGTTGGTGCATGGGCGGCGTCCGCTGTCGGGCACGGTTGCCGCGATGCCCCCCCACTTGTTGGCAGCGACGGATCGGTTGCGTTATCCCACCATTGATGAATTGATCGTCGATGTTGGTTTGCCGCCCGAAGAAGTCGCGGCGTTGGTGCGCATCGGTGATTTGATCACGCTCGATGTGCCCATGATCGACTTGCTCGGCAGTCGTGTCGCGGGCAAAGCGATGGATGACCGCGCCTGTGTCGCCGCTGTGACCGCCTGCCTAAACGAACTTCAGACGATGCAGCATCAATGGGATGTCTATGCCGCCGCCACCGTGCAAGAAGAAACGGGCTTGTTGGGGGCAGCCACCGCCGCCTACCAGATCGATCCCGATATCGCCATCGCCCTAGACGTGACCTTCGCCACACAGCCGGGGATCGACGCCGACACGGGCAAAGAACTGGGGGGCGGACCGACGATCAGCTTTGGACCGAACTTTCACCCCAAGCTGGCGGAACGGCTGAAAGAGGTGGCAAAGCGCAACGAGTATAAATTTCAAGAGGAGATCATCCCCGGTGCCAGCGGCACCGACGCCTGGGCGATCCAGATCGCGCGCGAAGGCATCCCGACGGCATTGCTCGGCATCCCGCTGCGCAACATGCACTCCCCCGTCGAAACCGTCGATTTGCGCGATATCACCCGTGCCGGGCGTTGGATGGCGAAGTTCATCGCGGAGCTGGACGGCGAATTTTTAAGCGCAATTGAATACAAAGGGGCGGAGGCGGAGGCGTAGTATTCCGTCAAGAAAGCAAAAAAAGGTGTGACTACTCAGGTATAGAAACAGAATAAAATAAATAGGGAGGCATGAAGACGTGAAGAAAAACAGGAAAATACCCCTCGAAACGTGGATGTAGGGGTGGATTAGGCGCTTGTCAATTGTTCGTTAACATGAAGGTTCGCGCGCCGAATATCCACCCATTTGCCGCTACGTCTAATTTCGGCAAACAATTTAACAATCCGCGAAGAATCCGCCCATCAAAATTTTCATCGGTGGCAAACCGCATTATTCCCCTCGCGCATGTCGTTTTTCTTTCACCAAAGCGCGCACATGCTCATTAAAAGCGCGTTGCGCTGGGGTGGCATTCGCTTCGATCTCCTCCCGAACTCTTTCAGCGGCGTCAGCGCGTCGCTTCAGATAGGCGTCAACCTCGTCCCGATGTGCCAAATAATAGGCGATAATGGCGTACACATCAGGGACCGGTACCGTCGGGAAGCCCTCATGCAAGGATTTGGGCGTATCGCCCTGATGATAGCGGGCGATCACAGCATCGAGAGTGACGCGCGTTTCACTAACCATAATCACGCCGTCGTCATTCATACGTAAGGGGATAATCATCGTCGGGGAATCGGAGATCATCGCGCAAACCACCTCATTCATGACTGGGGATGGATAGAAATAGTATAGCATGGCATCACTAGAATCTGTGCAACTACACACCCCTCACCCTAAATCCCTCTCCATAAGCGAAGCGGCGGGGCGAGGGACTTTCTACTGCGTTTCTCCCCTTCTCCAAAAGCGAAGCGGCTGGGAGAAGGGGTCGGGGGATGAGGGGTAGCTGTGTAGTTACGAATCTGTACAATAACAACAGCGCCCCCATCCTTGCGGACGGGGGCGCTGTCTGTTTAACCGACACCCACCAGCGGCTGCCTAGCGACTATCGGTCTTGCCTTCGGGGTTCGTGGCACCCTCGCCAATCGGTGCCTCTGGCAATTGTGCATCGGGAATGATGATCGATGGCAGTTCTGGCGCAATACTCGGTTCGCCAATGCCCGCACCATTCACGGTGAAGATCATCGGTCCCGTCCATGCGCTGTAGCCGCCCCATGGGTTCCACGCCTGTACCCACCAACGGTGAATCCCGCTGGACAAGCTGACGGCGGGGGTCACAGAACAAACCGTGCCCGTGCAAACCGACGCTGCCGCGACCCACTGATCCAACACATACCCGCTGGGACCGCTGACCCAGACATAATAGTATGTGGCGGCGGTGGCGGCATTCCATGTATAGGTCGGCATGGTCTGGGTGATTGCCCCGGTCGGCGACACTTGCACTGGGGCACTAGGGGCTAGCGCAATCACAAATTGCGTTTCTGCGCTCCACGGGCTATAGCCCCCATACGGACTCCAACCCTGAATCCACCAACTATAATTCCCCGCCCCAAGATTGAGACCGGGCGTGATCGTGCAGATGGTGGCGTTACAAATGGTATCGACTTGATACCATATATCCAAGACCTTGTTGGGACCACTGCTCAGCCATAGATAGTACCAAGACACCCCCGCCACGCGCGAGAAAGTGAAATCAGGGGTTACATCGGTGCTGTTGCCAATCGGCGCAATCGGGGTCGGCGCGGGCACGGGCAGCACGACGTTGAAGTCGGTACGTCCGCTCCACGCGCTATACCCACCCACGTCGCTCCACGCTTGTACCCACCAGCCATAAGCACCGCGTTCCAACGACAAACCGAGGTCAATCGAGCAGGTTGCCCCGCTGCACACGGTCGCCGCATCTAGCCAGGCGTCAGTCACTTTCCCTTGTTGGGGACCGCTTAGGCGGCTTACCCAGACATGATAATGGGTAGCGCCAGTCGTGGCGTTCCACGAGAACAACGGGTTGGTGACGATGATATCACCGACTGGGGCAATCGGCGTCGGGGTTGCGGGCGGGGTCGCCAAACTGAAGACCGTTTCCGCACTCCACCCGCTGTAACCGCCGACCGGCTTCCACGACTGTACCCACCAGCTATACTCGCCCGCTTCGGTGAGGTTGAATGGCAATTGGATCGAGCAAGTCGTCCCATCGCAGACATCCCCAAAGTAGTACCAAGCATTGAGCAGATTGTTGGCACCCTTGCTGAGCCACAAGCCATAATATTCAGCATCCGCGACTTGCGACCACTTGAAGATCGGGTTCAGCGACAGGCTGACCCCAATCGGCGCAATCGGCGTCGGGGTAGCGGGACGATTCGCGAGGTCAAGATCGATGACCACCGGATCATGATCGCTAGAACGATAGGGCGTGCCCACGTTCCAAGCGTCTTGCGCGTTCGACTTGAATTCGAGGTTGTAATCCACCACGCTCGGTTCATCGCCATTGATGTGCCATTCGGTCACGTTGACCACTTGCGCCGCCATGACCGAAGTCGCGAGGGCGTGATCGAGCGACCCCGATTGACCGAAGAAGACATAGCTGTACGGGTCGTTGCCAAAGCTGTTCAGCAAATTGGTGAAGCCAAACGACTCCAGCAAGAGGATCGGGTCTTCTTTCAGGTACGAGTTCAAATCGCCGATCACCAAGACATCGCCATCGGCGCTGGTGGGAATAACGACGCTGTTGATGAAGGCATTCAACTGCTGTGCCTGCAACGAACGGGTTTCATTGAAGCAACTTTGTCCGTCGCCCAAATCTGCATCCAGACCGGTTGCGCCACCGCAGCCCTTCGACTTAAAGTGATTGACGACCACGTTGAAGCGCGCGCCCGTGCCGACTTGCTCAAAAGTCTGGGCAAGCGTTGGGCGGTTGTTCACCGCGTCATTGTCGATCATCGGGCTACCCACCGGCGTGACTGCTGCCGGCTTGTAAATGAACGCATTTCTAATTGCGTCAGTGCCAATCATGCCCGTCTCGATATAGGCATAGGTGCCGGCTCCGGCGACGACGTTCAAGGCGTTGACGAGTTCGGCAAGGGCGCTATTGGCACCGGTGTCGTTTTCGAGTTCGATCAGCCCGGCGACATCGGGGTTCAACTGGGTGATCGCCGCGACGATCTTGTCTCGTTGACGTTGTAATTCGGTCGCATTGCTGGCACCGCGCGAAGTCGGGAAACCGCCACCCAAACCATCACCATTGAAGAAGTTCAACACATTAAAGCTGATGACGCGCAGCTCTCCCGTGCGCACAGGCGCGGTCGGGCGCGGGTTATTCGCCGAGAACACGACCGGCACCGTCGGCTGAATACGATAATTCGCCAGATCAGTCGTCACAGCGGGCGACGAATCGCCATAGGTCAAGATACCTGTGACCGCGCTGGTGATATCGCCCGTACGCAGCGTCGGGTTGCTGCCTTGTAGATAGGCGTTCGGGTCGGGGTTCTGACCACTCAGCCCATCGTCCAACACGATTTTGTTGAGGTTGTTCGACGCTTGCAGCGCAAGTGCCGGCGCGCCCGGTGCCACGACGTTGGTCGGGTTGATCAAGCGTCCGCCTGAAGAAAGGCTGGTTTCGCCATAACGCCCCAAGTTAAACACATCGTTGACATACAGCGTTTGCGTCATCGACACCAACATGCTCTCATAGCGTTCTGGGATATCGCTAAACGAGAACGGCAGGGTCAGATTTTGCGGGGTGATCGTGCCGGTATCGCCACAATCGGCGACTAAGGTCGCGTTGATTTGGGTCTGCCCTTGCGCCGCGCCAGAGGGGATGAATTCGCTAACCGTCCCCGCCACGCGCACACGCTGACCGACCACGACATCGCGCAACACGGGTTGGGGGTCATAGACGAAGATACCGTCCGAGGTTGCCCCGTTGCCATCGCCCGTCGCTGCTTGGATGAAGAAGCCATTCAGTTGGGCGCTGTTTTGGAAATCGCCCGTCACAATCCCTTCGACGGTGAACGGACCCGCGACGCCAAAGTTCGCCCCGTTTTCTTGCAAGCTGTAGATGGGGGTGAAAGCGGTGCTGCATACGTTGCCTTCGATGGTGGTGAAGTCGAAGAGGTAATCCGCCGCCAGCGCATTAGGCGTGCCGTCTTGATCGACGACTTGTGCCGCTGTGATCGTCACGGTACAGGTTTCGCCCGCAAACAGGTTCAGCGCTGGATTAACGGTGTAGGTCTGTGCGCCGCCGCTGATGACAGTCGTCACCGTGCCGCTGGTGCTACAAACCACGCTCACCCATGGCTCCGTCACGGTGACCGGTTCGCTAAAGGTGATCACAATGTCGCTATCGACACCCACACCCATGGCATCATCGGCTGGACTGGTGGTCATCACGACGGGCGCAACATCCGGCGGGGTGGTGCTGTTGATCGCGCCGGGGGTATTGAGGGCTTCACCCGCGACGAGGCTGCCGGTAAAACTAGGAATACCTGCGAGGTCAAAATCATTACGCACCCAATCGGTGATCGCGTCGGTGTCCGTGCCGTTGGGGATGCGCGAAGCACCGCCGACGGTAAAGCCGCTGGGGGCATCGAATGAACCCAACAGCGTCAGCCCGTAGGTGCGATCCGAAGCGCCCCCATCATTGACGGCGATGGCATCAGCGAGCGCGCTCCAGGGCGTGCTGTCGAGCGTGCCATCATCGTTGGTGTCAAGGTCTGCGCCCAACGCGCCGCTAAAGTCCTTGACCAACAAAACGGTTTGGGTGCCGTTTTCAAGCTGATTGTTGATGTAGGGGGTCACCCAAATGCCGCTGCCATTGGTGGTACCCAACGGGTAAATGCGGTCAATTGCCCCTACCGAAGCACCGCTCCCGGGATCGCCTTCGATGACCAACAGGCTATAGGCGCTGTAATTGGTGTTGGGGCTACCTGCCGCTTCCAGATACTCGTTGGTATCGGTACCCACATGGTTGAAAGTGAATTCGTTGATCACCGGAGCCGCCGGTTCGGGCGCGGCACCCAATGTAAACGTGTCAGTACGGAACTTCTGATGGGGGACAATGTTCAGGTCGCCCGCCAACAAACTGTCACCATACCAGTCGGCATCACCGTTATCGCTGATGATTTGAATTTGGCTGTTGGCGTCCAACATTGCCGGCACTTCGACAATACCTTCGGGGTTGAGCGTGCCCCCGTTGAGGTTGGTAGCGCGTTCTACCGGGGCGCTGCCGATGGTCCATGTATAAAACTTGAAGTCGCCCGATGGCCCCGGCGAACCTGCCAAGATCAAGCAGTCAGTGGCGTTACATTCAATACTACGCACACCCCGCCCGCCCAAGTCCAGCAAAAAGAGGGCTTCAAAGCTGGCAGGACCCGCGCTCGGGTTGCCGCTGGTCAAAGCGGGGAGATTGTTGACGACCACGACAATCGCCTTATTGTCTTTCAACGGTGACCGGAAACCGACCATGCTGTTGATCGTGCTGCCGGGCAGGAAGGTTAAGCCTTCCATGTTATAACCACCCTGTTCAGGGATGACGCCATTGGCAGCGGCAGCACCCAAACCGAGGGCATTCGCGCCCAAGCCGTGACCATTGGCGGTATCCCATGCGATGAGATCGGTCTTGAGGGTATCGTAACGCCCCACATAACTGAGGGTCGTCGCTGCGCCTGTGCCCGTGATGGTCATCGCGAACAAGCGCGAACGATTGGGGCGGAGCGATCCACCGCTAGAGTTGCTGTGCGACCCCATGAAATACAGGGTATTGCCAGCGCGGGTCGAGCCTTCGATATCCACTTCGCGCGGCACACCGCCGGAAATATCTGTCAAGCCGAGCAAGCTGGTCACATCAGTCGTGGCGACCGGTGCGCCGGAATTGGTGCGGCTGTAGGTACGCAGCCCTTGATTTTCGTCATCCCCGACGATCATCCAGTTGGCATCCAATGCCAATGCCGTCGACGCTTCCGCCGAGTAGGTCAAGTAGCGATCCGTCGTCACCGACGCATCATCCAACGATGCCCCATATTTGAAAATAACATTGGTGATGCCGCCCACGCCATCATTGGCAGTCACGGTGACATTGCTGTAGCCGCGCGCGCCAGCTGGCGTGCCCAAATCGAGACGCCACGCGCCATCGCCGGTATCGACGAGAGCCACACTGCTCAACACAGCGGGGTTGCCATTGGCGACGGTCACGGTGATCGTATCGGCAGCGGTTTCGGCATCACTCACTGTGAAATCAAAGCCGTTGCCAGCCCCCGTGAACACCGGTTGGGTCGGGTCGCCCACGACGCCGGAAACACCCATACCCAGCCCAAACACCACCGGCGCTTGGTTCGTCGGCACGGGGAAGTTACTACTGCCGATATGATCCAGCGGTTTGTTGGCAAACGACGCCGGCAAGGTGCGCAAGGGCACCGCATTATTGAGCAACCAGTTAGGGGCAGTACCGCCGAGCGCATCGCTCACGATCCAATCCGACGCCGTAGACCCCGTGCTGTCGCCATTCCGCAAAGCGATTTGGGCGCTGAACCCAAAATTCGTCACGGTGACGCCCGCTTTGGTCAAGCCGTCGGCATCCTCTGAGAAGACGACATCGGCATAGCCGGTATCGGTCGCGCCACCATCGAGGATGCTGATCCCGTCGTAGATCGTCCAGCCTGCATAGACTGTACCATCGGGGGTGCCATTGTTGTCGCTATCAATGTCATCCGTCAACGTCGGTGCAGTCGCCGATTGCAACAGCAAGAACGTGACGGATTGATTTTCAATATCGGTGCCACTGCTATCGGCGCTAAAGCCTGTCAACCCTGACCACCCGGTGGCGGTGCTGGTCAAAACCGTCGCTCCGGCTGCGGTCACATAAGTGTTGTTAAATTGGCGCAAGACCAAATAGCCGTTGCTGCCAAACATCGCGCCGGACAAATTGAAAATAGTCTGGACATCGCCAGCCGTCGCAACATCGCCCTCAATACCGACGAGATAAGTACCCGTAGGCAGTACCGCATTGGCGGTGCCACGCAGTTCAACATACTCGTTGGGCGCATCTGTGCCCGGTGGGTTGAGGAACATCTCGTTCAGGTAGTAAGGACCTGCCGCTTGTGTCGGCAGCACCAAACTCAACTGAACCCATAGCACAACCAGCGCTGTAACCATAGTCACCCGCCGAAATCGTGCGCCAAACAAATGATTCGTTCGTAGCATATAGATAAACTCCCGTGTCCGCACACACTTAATAGGTGCGCCAAAAAGCGCAGCATCACTATATAAGCCGCCGATATGATCGGCAATCCATCCCGATAAACCTTAACAGGTTGATCACGAAGGTTTAGTAATTAGGGTAGGCTAAGCATAAAAAACTCAGCGCCCCCGTCCTTATGGACGGGGGCGCTGAGGGATATTGCGGATCATCTTGCCCTAAAGAAGCAGCATGACGGATCGACTAGCGACTATCGGTCTTGCCTTCGGGGTTGGTGGTGCTATCCCCAATCGGCGCTTCCGGCAGTTGTAGGTCAGGGATGATGATGGACGGCAGTTCCGGCGAAACGCCGGGTTCACCGATAGCACCGGGTCCATTGACGTTGAAAATCATCGGACCGGTCCAAGCACTGTAGCCGCCCGGAGCGTTCCAAGCCTGTACCCACCAGCGATGGACACCATCTACCAAGGTCACATTGGGTGTGAGCGAGCAGAGGTTGCCAGAGCAGACGGTCGAGGCTTCGACCCATTGATCGAGGACATAACCGGACGGACCGCTGACCCAGACATAGTACCAAGTCGCACCTGCCGAACGGTTAAAGGTGTAGGTCGGTTTGGTCTGGAGGATAGAACCGGTCGGGGCAACCTGAACCGGGGCATTGGGGGCAATCGCCACCGTGAAGTTCGTGCCCGCGCTCCAAGCGCTATACCCACCGAACGGACTCCATGTTTGAATAAACCATGTGTAATCGGCAGTTTCCAAGAACAAACCGGGGGTCACAGAGCAACTTACATCGTTGCAGATCGACCCTGCGGAGTACCACTGATCCATGATCTTGTTGGGACCAGAGCTAACCCACAGATAGTACCAAGTCCCACTGGCGATGCTGGAGAACGTGAAGGTCGGGGTGTGCGTAGTGATCGCGCCGATAGGTGCAATCGGCGTGGGCGTCGCTGGGGTGACGTTCACCTCAAAGTACGTGCCCGCGCTCCACTGGCTGTAGCCACCGAACTCACTAAACGACTGGACCCACCACGTATAGCCACCCGCACCCAAGGTCAAAGCAAGGTCGGCGGTACAAATGTTGGTGACAAAATCGCAAATGGTGTACGGGAACCACTGATCTTTGACTGCGCCTTGACTGGGACCATCGGTCTTGCTGACCCAGACGTAGTAGCTATCAGCGCCACCGACACGGCTGAAGGTAAACAGCGGGTTGGTCGCGGTGATATCGCCGATGGGGGCAATCGGGGTCGGGGTTTCGGGCGCAACGGTAATAGTGTAGTTCATGCGTGCCGAGTAGGGACCGTTGCCCGATTGTTCGTTCCAAGCACGGAGGTACCACTCGTATTCACCGGGGACATGATCGACCGGCGGGGTCACTTGGCAGATGCCTGCCGCGCAAACCGCGACCTTCTCATACCATTGCTGGAAGATCTGGGTGGGGGTGCGGAGGATGGTGAGTTCATACCAACCCGCGCCATCGATATCGTTCCATGAGAACGTGGGCGATTCGCTAAAGATGTCGCCTTCGGGGGCGATCAAGACCGGAGCCGGCGGGGTTACGCCGACCACGACGGTGTCGCTGTTGTCCGACGGATCCAGTTCCAACACATCCACCGAAGCGGTGGCGGTGTTCGACAAGTTGCCGATGAACAACGGATCGACGGTCACATCAATGTAGAAGGTGACTGCTTCCAATGGGTCGATGAGATACTGGCAAGTGACGGTACCACCGAACGGTTGTCCGCTGTGCGTACAAGCCGGTGATGCCGCTTGGAAGGTGACACTGGAGGGCAACACGTCGGTGACGGTCACAGAGCCGATAGTGCCCAAGCTGTAATTGGTGACATCAATAAAGTAGGTCAGTTCATCACCGCCCACAATCGAGGATGCCGAAGCATACTTATCGACACCGATATCCACTGCATCCGCATCGAAGTAAACGACTTCGGCACGGCGGAAGTTTTGACCATTCGCCGCAAGGACGTTCGGTTCATTGTGGTGATGGAGCAGCAATGCTGCCGGGTAGGAACCATCCGCCAAAGGCGTCTTGTTGGCGAGATCGAGAATGAACGGAATGGTGTTGCCATTCGTATCATCCCAAAGTGGGGAAACACCGCCAACAGTGCCATCAAACGCTGGATCAGCGAGGTTATACGACATCACTGACGTGGTATCCACGCTGCCCAGGGAGCGGCTAAAAGCTTCGACGTAGAAGTTGAACGTGGTATCGCCCGCTGCCAACACGCTGGTGGTGGGGGTTGCCGCGTTGCCGTCATAGTTCAACAGATCATACGGGTAGAAGGGGATGCTGATGACGTTGTTATTCAACAGATAGGTGTTGAAGCTGGTACCAGCGCCATTCAAGAATTCATGGTAGAACGCACTTGTTGCCGAACTCAACCCTACCAACGACAAGAATACGTCAGAGCGACTGGTCGTACCGGCTAGGTTGGGCGCTGATGTATAAACCTCATAATCATCGGGACCAGCGGTGAAACCATCTTGGTTACCGTCGATATAGATGATGAAGAAGTATTCGTTCGGGGTCGCCCAATCCGCAACGGTCGAAATACCCAACCACACGGTGCTATCCGCTGGAGTCGCGGCGGTATTGTAAGTGCTGGCAATACCCGTGTACTGGATATCCAAGCTCGGCTCTGGGAACAAAGTATCGCCGACGCTATCCGAACCGGTGTATTCCAGCGCCGTCACCGACGAGATGACATTCTGCGGGAAGCCCGAAGCGGCATCAAAGACGCCTTTACCGGACAGCGGCAAATTGCCAGCCCCACTACCCGTACCCGTCCAAATAGCCGGATTGAAGGTAGATCGCATTTCCGAAACCGAACGCGGTGCCGCATACAAGGGCAAGCGCAACGGCACGGTGGCACCAGTGGTCGGCGTCGCGATCAGGTTGGCGGTCTCTTCCGTCACATATTGACGAGTGAAATTGCCAATGGTCGTCCCTTGTACCGCTTGCATCGACGCATCGCTGCGATTGCCGGTTTGCGTCCCGCTGAGCGGTACTGTCACCGTCAAGGTCACGTTCACATCAACATTGGACAAACCAGCGACAGTAACCGTCGTCGGCGACACTGTATATGCCGCAATATTGGCGTTGCTGTGGGTATCAATCGTCAGATTATAAGTCGCTGCGGTCATGCCCTTGTTCTGGAAACGGACACGCTTGACGACGGTGATGGTTTCGCCCGCATTCGCCGTCGGCATTCCAAAATTGACGCCGACCACTTCGGGACGATCCGCATTGTAGACGATGACTTCACTGGTCATCAGATCGGGCACATCCACCCGACCGGAACCGGCGCGTTGAATACCAACGCGCGGACCAGAGGTCGTGCCGAGGAACACATCGTTATTGGCGGTGTTCATCAACAAGGCTTTGATTTGCGTTGCCGACCACGACGGATGCGCTTGCATCGCCAAAGCCGCCACACCCGCGACGGTCGGAGACGCCATCGACGTACCGCCGAGGACTTGGGGTTGATTACCCGTTCCAGCGCCCGTGCTGGTGATGGCATCGCCGGGGGCGGCGATTTCGGGCTTCACGCCGGCTGTCGCATAACGCGAGGGACCGCGCGAGCTAAAGTCCGAAACCGTATCTGCCAGTGTCGAAGCGACCACCGCCAACGACGGATCGAAGGTGATCTGAGCGCTCGGATTGGCTGCCAAGAATACGCCCGTCGCCTGTTGTACCGAAACGCACGAGACATAGGTGGGGGTGGGTTGGGTACCGCGATAACCGCAGGTCAAGTTTTGGAAGGCGTTCGCCACGTTATTGGCAACCAAGATACCCAGCGGCGGAACACCACCAGCAAGGTTCGCATCTTGCGCTGCCGTCATCAACCCCGTGGAACCGCAAGCGCCCGTCCAATTGACGACCGCAAAAGTATTCGCAGGGAAAGTAGCATACTGAGCACGCGCACACCCATTGCCGGGTAGATACACGAACGACGCTGGACCGACAATGCCTAACGGCTTGTTTTCGACTGCCGGGCGTGCCGGATATTGCGTGCCATTGATCAGGATACCGCCTTCGCCGCCGTCCGAAGTCGAAGCGACGGACAAACCAGCAGGCGTCGAACCGGGGGAACCCGTCACGAAGAAGGTGTCACGAGCGTTACCCGCCGACATGACCACCAACGTCCCCGCATAGGTCGCGTTGTTGATCGCTGCCGTGTAGTAGCCATTGACCAACGGATCGTCGCCACCATAACCGAAGTTGGACCCCAACGACATGTTGATGACATCCGCCACCGCGCCATACTTGCCGGAGACCGAGTCGTCGATAGCTTCACCGACGATATCATCACCGGTGCTGCCGAAGCAACCGAACACACGCATCGCCAAGACCGAGGCTTCCGGCGCAGCGCCGGGTCCGATCAAGAGCGATCCAAACGGTACCGAGGCATAACCGCCGGTATAGGTCGTGCCATCAGCGTTCACGCCATAGCCCGCTGCGATACCCGCAACGTGCGAACCGTGACCAGAAGCAGCACCGGGGTTGAAGCCATAGGTCGGGATCAGAGCAGCACCATTGATGCTGCAATCCATCGGATCCGGATCGGGTTCGGGCGGATCAGGGAAATTGGCATCGTAGAAGTCACCGACGTAATCGTAACCGCCGACGACCTTGGTGTTGGGGAAACCACCATCCGCCAACGTTTGGCGCAGTGCCGGGTCGGTGGGCCAACCACCAGGACCACCGTTATTGGTGTGATTGTAGTCCACGCCCGAGTCGATGATCGAAATGACCATGCCGTCACCGGTATAGGGAGAACCAAAGGTGCCGTTCCACGCCGAAGGCGCGCCAATTTGCTGGATGCTGCTGGCGGTTTCGCGTTCAACGCGACCGGATGGGTACACCGCCGCCACTTCGGGGCGGGCGCGCAGTGCTGCCAATTGATCCGGCGACACATAAACGCCGATGGTATTGATGACAGTGTTGGTGTCCGAAACGCGCTCAACGTTGATACCCGCCGCCGCCAGACTTGCCAAGAAGGCTGCTTGTTCGCTATCGACCAGCGCACGCTGAGCGTCCGCCGCTGCCATAGCTGCCGCGCCGCCACCTTCAGCACCCGCACGGGCAAAGGTCACTGCTGCCGGTTCGGAACGTAGTTCTACGATGACGCGAATGCGTCCATCCGCTGCACGAATTGCGGCATCGATAATCGATACGTCCGCAACTTCGCCCTGAACATTTTCGTTTGCAGCCGCACCCGCAAACGCCGCCGCCGCCGAGTCTGTGCGCGGAGTGGGTTCATCCTGCGCACCGACCATACTCGCCCCTAGCAACATCACTAGGAATACGGGTAGGGCGATTGCCAACCAGCGATGTCTATATTGAGACATGCCGTTCTTCCTCCTACAACCTAAGAACAAACCAACACATTTTTTGAAACAATCAGAAACCAAAGTTTCTGCTTATCCCCTCAGCTAAAACACAAAAAGTTAAGCAAATTGCTCCCGATTGTTAACTTTTTGCACACCGTCCGATAAGGTAACATTAATTCTACTGTGGACAGCGCTTTGCGGCGAATCGAGTTTAGGAACTTTACAAGAATTTATTTACTCAAAACTCTCTTTGATGCGGATCAGCGAGACCACAAACCCGACAAACACCAAATTGATCCCAAACACGAGGATCAACAACCCCACGAGCAACTCCGATAACTCGGAAAACTGAAACGCGCGGATCAGTATGCCCGCGCCCACCAAAGAGATCGCCCCGCCGAAGATGAGACCGTTATCGACGCTTAAGGCGTCTTCCAGCCAGCGCCAAAAGCGAGTCGGGCGCAGTAATTTCATTTTATTGGCGTACAAGCGCGCCAACACGCCCAAAAACAGGATTTGTGAGCCGACCAGCAGCAAAATGCTAAACGTGATCTGGCGTGCCAACACGCCATTTAAGGTGTCAGTCACGCTGGTGTCGGCGGCAAGGCTCCAAACCAGTCCCGCCAAGCCGAGGATCACCAACAATGCCCCCGGCTGGATAAACACCCACGTCGGGCTGAGCAACAGCATAAATTTGAGGTGTCGCCAACCGTCGCGCCATGTGCGCAAGTGCGGACGGCGTGAGCGCCCATCAGGGTGATAGATGATCGGAATTTCGGTGATATTGTGATGATTGAGCGCCATCTTCGCCACCAGTTCCGTCGCAAATTCCATACCGGTCGTGCGCAGACCGAGCGAGCGCACCACCTCGGCATCGAACCCACGCAACCCACAGTGATAATCGCTGAGGGTGGTATGAAACAACAGATTGCCGATAGCGGTCAAAGCAGGATTGCCGATGTAACGATGCAGCGGGGGCATGGCACCCGGCAAAATTGTCCCTTTCATGCGTGACCCCATCACCAAGGCGAAACCCTCACGAAGTTTTTCGAGAAACGGCAGGATCGCCATGAAATCATAGCTGTCATCGGCATCCCCCATGATGATGTACTTGCCTTGTGCGGCATGGATACCCCCGATCAACGCCGCGCCGTACCCCCGAATCGGCACGGGGATCACCCGCGCCCCGGCGTCCGCCGCCAATGCTTGGGAACCATCCGTGCTGCCGTTATCGGCAACGACGACTTCACCTTCGATGTGATGATCGGCAAACGCTGTGCGGGCTTTGCGGATGACTTCAACAATCGTTTCGGCTTCATTGAGACAAGGGATAACGATGGTCACTTCAGGTGAGCGCGTTATAACAGCGTCAACCAAGTACAAATCCGCCCGCTCTTGGGATGTTCGTAGGTCGGTCAGCACTATGATCCTCGACATTTTATGTTTAGGATACTGAGGTTAGACAAAAAATTTACCGTTCACAACTAACAATTTTGAGTTCGAGAACTGGGACAGAATACCCATAGTCATGACTATAACAGCAGATTCGCAAAAGGTACAATAAGAAATTCACAGCGTCGGTTAGAATCTCGTTACAGCCCTATGTTGCGCTTTTGATTTGTTGACAACTTGCCGCCGATCCATTACGATCCCACATTAATCGGAAACATAATGTTTACCCACCTTTGCCCTTCATTCTAGCATTCGTGCTGAATTTTAAAGAGTGACTGTTCGTCTCAGTTCATTTTCATCATTGGAGGAACCCGTTATGTCTCGTTTGAAAGTAAGTCTCGCCCTCTGTTTGCTCACAGCCTTGGTGGCGATGGTTTCGGTGACGGCGGTCGTCGCTCAGTATGGCACCACCTCAACTGGTAGTGCTGGCAGCACGGGTACTTGCAACGTTGTTCTTGATGATGTGATTGAGAACGAACTTGATGAAGCCGTCACTACGAATATCTCTTTGACGGTCAACAACATCTTGATCAATATCCTCAACATCGGCAACAGCCCGTCGCGTCGTTATGATCGCCGCGGCTATCCGATAATCGAAATTGGTTCGGATCAAGGTTGGTTGCCCATCGTCGGCGGCACGCGCGGCTATTTGCAAACCCGCGCTATTTTGGCACTCGAAGACACCGATTTTGAATGGGGTGTCAAAGTTGAACGCAGCGGGTTGTTCTTGACCGAATTCCCCATGCACATGTTCCCCCCCGGTTCTTACTATATGACCCTTTGCGAGACACGCGCCTTCCGTGTGGAAATCCCTGAAGATTACGCCCCCAGCGCCGCCGACATTGGGAAGTTCTCCGTCGATTTAGGAAGCTGAAACAGCGCATGACGGCGCGTTCCATCGCGATGATGAAACACATCCAGACCGCTATCGGGGGAAGCTCCCTGATGGCGGTCTTTGTGATCGCGCTGATCGGAATCGTCACGCTCATCAGCACCCAAACTGGTGCCCTCATGGGCAAACGCGCTTTTGATACGCATCCAGCGGTTGAGGTCGTGGCGATTGCCGTTGAAGATGCCCTCGTCTCGCTCACGCTGCAAAGCAACACCTTGTATCCTTTAACAGCCGTATGGGGGTTTAGCGTCGTTGCCCCTACGGGCGAGACGATTTTTCAATCGGATGAGTTCCGCGTCGAAGGCATTCAGGCACGCGCCCAGCAAGTCGTGCAAGCCCCCCTGCCCAACGGGATGGCGCTCACGGATCAGCAAGTCCAAGCGTGGGCGCGCGAATGGATCGCCTATGTGGACAGCGAAGATGGGCGCGAAAATATCCCCGTTGAACCCCGTGCCGCTGTGCGCCGCGCGCCCCTGTCGATGGAAGCGCTGACGCTGCGCAGTAACATCAATGGTACGCAGATTATCGATGTGGGGCTAAGCTTGACGGGCAATACCCAATCGCCCATTTTGCTCCGTTACGCCCTCAGCTTGACCAGCGTCATCCCCCAACCCAATGGCGCAGTCGCCCCTATCGAGCGGGTGTACTTCAGCCCGTTCACCTCTTTTGAACTGATCCCCAACGAAACTCGCGAGATCAACGCTGTCATTGAGGTCTCGCTCGATCCGGGCTTGTATGCTGGCACCTTGTGGGTACAGCGCGAGACCGAAGAAGCGGGCGTGTTTGAGCATTTCAGCCAGTTCACTTACCCAGATTTGCTGACCATTACGCCTTAACTTGTCCCACTACGTCCCCGCGATACAGTTCTAGATAACGCACCGTCGTCCCGTCCCAATCCAATTGCGCCAGTGCCCATGCTCGCGCCGCCGTCCGCATCCTCGCTAAGCGCGGGGTGTCCGCAAATAGCTCTTGAACTTTCAGCCTGATATCCTCGGCGTCGCGCTGCACAAACAGCGCCACCTCCGTATTCACATAGTCGCGATTGGTCTCGTCATCGGTGATGATCACTGGCAAGCCACATGCCAAAGCCTCTTGCAGCACCAACGGAAAGCCCTCGCCCTCGGAGGGCAAAATCAAGGCATCCGCCGCCCCATACCAAGCGCATAACGTCGCCTGATCGACTTTGCCGACAATGCGCACCGAAGCGGGGACATCCTTCAACAATTCGGTATCCTGTCCACACACGACCACTTCCAGATCGGGCAGGGCACGCGCCGCCGCCAACACCAGTTGAATCCCCTTTTTTTCGACAGCCCGCCCCGCAAACAGCAGGATCGGGCGGGTTACACCCAAGCGGGCGCGCAAGCTATCCCGATCCGCCGGCGGGTGAAAAAAATGACTGTCCACCCCATTGGGGATGGTGAGGATAGGGGTACTATCCCGCTTTAAGGGCTGCATTTCCCGCGCGACGCGCTGATTTAAAACCACCACCGCCGCACTATTGCGAACCGTGACTCGTCCGAGTATTTGCAAGGCGAGGGCTTGCGCCATATTCAAGGTTGCGCTTTGATAAGGGACGATACCGACATGCTCAGTGAGGATCACCCGCCGCCCGGCACGTTGGGCGAGGATGCTGGCGATCACCGTATCCAAATATAAAAAACCATGCAGATGAACGACATCCACCTGGGGCAGTAATCGGTTCAGGGCGCGCACCAACGCCACCGGGTCAAACAGCGGAAACGGGACATTGCGCCTTTCTAAGAGGTTCGACGCCGGGATGCCCACCCGTTCGATGCCTTGCCACACGGATTCCCCGCGCGGGATGCCGGTATCCGCCGCCAACAACGTGACCCGATGCCCCGCAGCGACGGCGCGCAATGCCAGCGATGCCATGACAAATTGAATCCCCCCGCCATAAGGGGGGGCATAGTTGGAAATGTGAAGGATATGCACGGGTTTTGTTGTCCATCCCACGCGCTGCGTTTGTGAATATTTCTGAAATGTGCCCCAAAAGCTACTTGGACTCTCCGCATTTCGGCGGTCGTCAGTGTACAATCGGTGCATAAACTACGCAATGCGCGATCAGGGCAGTGGCAACCACAACTCTTTTCGTGACCCCTGAACGCCACCCATACAGGAGCCGATGAAACCATGCTCAACAAACGTCGCGTGTTGATCTTATGCCTCGCCTTCGTCACCACGCTAAGCAGCAGCTATTTTGCCAGCGCGCAAGATTTGGTCACCAATACCCCCACCGTCGAAGCTGAAGCAATCGCCACCGCCATCCCCAATGGCGACAGCATCAGCGGGACGATTGTGGTCGATATCCCGATTGACGATACCGAAAAAATCAATGGCGATGGTTTCGAGATTATTGCCATGCGCATCACCCGCACCGCGCATGTCTTGCAAGCAGTGACCTTGACCATTCAAAATATCAGTGACGAGGAACTGACGGGTATCAGTTGGTATCTACTGACCCCCAGTTATATCACCGAGGAACCGTGGCGCTTTGCGGAATATATTGCCCCAGTGGAATTGCTCAACATCCTCGCGCCGGGTGAAATCAAAGAGATTACGTTCACGGGTCCCGATGACACCCTTGCCGGCGAATACACCCTATCGACATGGGTGCATCGCGTTAACGCCAATGGCACCACCACCCATGCCGATGGTGCCGGCTACAATGTCCCCATCATCATCGGCCCCCCCCTGTTCGTGACGGTCGATCATGTTGATGTGTTTCCTGCACCCGATGATCAATCTTATGTCTTCGTCACCATGACGTTACGCAACTACAGCCCTCAATTCGTCGAGGTCGCCTATAGTTATTCACTGGCGGAGCCAAGCATCGAGAAACCGTGGGAAGATGGTCTTTTTTCGTTGCCGTACCACTCGTTGATCTTGCTGCCCGGCGAAGATTTGGTCATCACCACGCGCGACATCTTGCCAGTACCCGAAGGCGAGTTCGAGGTGATCGGCTATTTACAGGAGAACACCAACGGCGAGTACAGCTTCCAAAACAATGATGTTTATTTTAATCTTATCACCCGCGCCGAATCGTGACCGGACGCAACGCAGCGTACATCGTAGGTTTTGCCTTGTGTGTCGTCATTTTGGGCGTCACCCTCGCCACTGTTGATCTGGCAACGGTTGGGGCAGCGCTCAGCCGCGCTGATTATCGTCTCCTCCCACTCATGATCGCGTTCAGCGTGATCGGTTTGGCGACGCGCGCGGCGCGCTGGCACGGCTTGATTCAAGGACGAATCAGGTTTTGGGCATGTTTTCACATCTCCAATATTGGCTACCTGTTCAATAACCTGTTGCCTTTGCGGGCGGGCGAAATCGCACGGGTGCTGCTGGCGGCAGGTGCGCCCCAACCCGTCCCCATGATGACCACCCTCAGCACGGTGCTGCTAGAACGCATCGTCGATCTCTTGTTCGTCTTGGGCTTGTTAGGGGCTGCGGTCGCCGTGTTGCCCGCAACCAATACCATTCACAATTTCAGCGTCGGTGGCGCAGCGCTCATCCTCGCCGCCATCGGCGGGATCGCCTTCTTGGGTATTGGTGCTTATCGGCGCACCTGGCTGCTTGCAGCGGTGCGGTGGGTACAGCGGCAGGTGCCCTTCACACAACGATTGCCGCTAGAGGCACAACTCGATAAATTCTTGGACGGCTTGGCGGCACTGAAGACGCCTTCGGCACTGCTGCTGCTGTTATTTTGGACGATTGCCTCGTGGGTATCGTCCATCGCAGCCACCTATGTGTTGCTGGTGGCATTCTTCGGCACCGCCGATTGGGGCTTGGTGATCTTGTTCATGGCGCTCTCGTCCCTGACCGTCTCCGCTTCGGCAGTGGTCGCCTATACCCCTGCGGGAGTGGGCCCCTATCATGCCAGCGTCGTTTTGGCGTTGGCGATCATCGGCTACACCCAACCCGAGGGTGCGCCCGTCGCCTTCGCCATTGTGCTGCACCTCGTCAATCTGGCGATCTATCTCGTCTTGGGCATGATCGGCTTGACTCAACAGCACATCCGCCCGCGTGACCTCCTCGAACGAGTGCGCGATTTCGCCAAACGCCCGTTAGCACCACTCCCAAAGGCATAACTGATGGCACGGTATCTGGATCGGCTAGGACAACTGGCGACGGCAGCGTCCGCCGTCGCCGACATCACACGGGTGACCGAAGCCCATCGCTTCCCGGTGCCCGCCAAAACACATCTTTACATCCATACCACGCATTCCGAGGTGCGGGTCAACCGCCATTCCTTGTCGGAGATCGTGATCACCGCCCATCTTCAGCCCCCTTTCGCATGGAAGATCGGCGCGGAGCAAGACGCGATCGGGGTATATTTTGTGGCATTGCGTAAAGCAGTCGTCGGGGTGATCGCGGTCGGCAAATTTGAGATCGCCCTGCCCTACGATGCCCATCTGGTCTTGAAATTAGAGGCTGTCCGCCTAATTTTGGATCAAGTCAGCGATACGCTGGATTTTCCGGGACGCCCCCAAGTGTAAGGACATGCCTTCTGCTCTCGTTAGTTTGTGCTACACTTTGGATCGAGCATCAGCCGTCGGTTGCAATTGCTCCACTGACCGAGTTAGGGCTTTAGCCCGCCGCAAGCCTCCCCGCTTCAGCGGGTGAGGTCAGGCGCTGTGCCAGCAAGCTGGCATTTCAACACGCTGGCATTCCAGCAAGCAGACTTACCAACGTGTTGGCACTGGCTTTAGCCGCAGTTTTGGGTTCAGCCCAAATGTCTTGACAACTCAGATAGTGGTAACTACACTTTGTACAGTGGACGGTACCGTTCGCAAACTTGCCCATCGTGTGGCAATCGACACAAACCGCAGGGACGCATCTATCGATGCGCAAATAAAGATTGCGGCGCGATTGTTCATCGGGATGTGGTGGGGGCAACGAACATTTTGTCACGGTTCGTCTATGGCGAGGTTGGGAAAATGGCACCGCCCCAAAGGGTGCAAGTATCGTATCCTGTGCGGGTGATCCCGAAACAGGTCATGCGTAGTTCCGGCG